>NHEN01000052.1 GCA_002172625.1 Verrucomicrobiaceae bacterium TMED86
AGCGTCTACAATCAGTGTCAGCGGATGTAGATAGGCAGGATTATCGGACTCTTGGGGTTTTGGATATCATCGCTCATCTCTCGCAATACTGCGCCGAGTTTCTCATTCATGCCGCTGATGTCGAAGGACAATGTTCCGGAGTGGATGTCCCTCTGGTCGAGCTTCTCGGTCAGTGGACCGGTTGCCCCATCACCTATGCGGGGGGAGTTCGCGGTCTCGAGGATTTGAAGTTGATCAATGAAGCGAGCGCTGGGCGCCTCGATGCCACTGTTGGGAGTGCGCTCGATCTCTTTGGTGGTTCCGGGGTGACTTACGACGAGCTTCTTGCCTGGAATGCGCAATCTTCCGATTAGTGTGACTTTCAGTTGGCGGGATGGAATCTGGGAGGTTAACCTAAAGATCCGGTATGAAACTAAAGTTTTGTGGAGCAGCAGGAACGACAACAGGGTCGCAGCATCTTTTGGAGGTCAATGGTCAGCGGATCCTCTTGGATTGTGGTCTTTATCAAGGACGGCGAAAGGATGCCCACGAGGTGAATTGTTGTTTTCCTCACTTTGACCCGAAGACCATCGATCAGGTCGTGCTTTCCCACGCGCACATCGATCACAGTGGCAACCTGCCCAATCTCTCCAGCAAAGGGTTCGAAGGAAATATCTACGCGACCTTCGCCACCCGGGATCTCTGTTCGGTGATGTTGGCTGATTCGGCGAGGATTCAAAAGTCCGATGCCGAGTGGTTAAACAAGCACCGTCTTAAAGACGGGCTACCACCGGTCGATCCGCTGTATACGCCGGTTGATGCTGAGCTTTGCCTCAGGCAATTTGTGAATGTGGGCTACAATCGAAAGCTCATGATCGCAAAAGGTGTCGAGCTCACCTTCATCGATGCCGGGCACATTCTCGGAAGCGCGCAGGTGATTCTTGATATCGAAGATGAGGACGATGGTCAAAAAAAGCGTCTTTTGTTCTCTGGAGATGTTGGCAGGGGAGATAACGATCTTTTGCGTGATCCAGTGGCTGCGGAAGGGATCGATTATCTGATCATGGAAAGCACCTACGGAGGTCGGGAACATGAATTGGGAACCGGAGCTGATGACCGGGTGGCTGAGGTCTTGCAAGATGCCTTAAAAAAAGGCGGGAAGGTGATTATCCCGGCTTTCGCGGTCGAGCGAACCCAGCAACTTCTTTATGTTCTTCATCAATTGTTTGAGAACGGAACTATTCCTGAAGTGCCTGTCTTTGTTGATAGTCCATTGGCCGTCAATGCCACTGAAATTTTCCGCCTGCACCCCGAGTGCTTCAACGAGGAAGTTTACGATACTTTGTTTGAACGGAGTAATCCTTTTGGATTCGAGGGCCTGACCTTGATTCGCTCGGTCAGCAAGTCAAAGGAGCTCAATGCTGATAGTGGCCAGGCTATTATTATTTCTGCTTCTGGAATGTGTGAGGCCGGAAGGATTCTTCATCACCTCAAGAACGGAATAGAAGACCCTAAAAACACCATTCTCTTTGTAGGATACTGCGCGCAGAACACCCTTGGTTATCGGATCCGCTCAGGAGACGAGACCGTGAAAATCTTCGGCAAGGAGTATAAACTCCGCGCCAAGGTCGAGATTATGGATTCCTTCTCGGGGCACGCTGATCATTCCGAGCTCATGGAATACTTCGACGCAATCAAAGGTCCCAAGAAAAAGGTTTGGCTGGTCCACGGTGAAGAGGACCGCTCCCTGGCTCTCTGCAAAGCCCTCCAAGCCGTTCATGATGGTGAGGTAAGTGTTGCCACGCTTGATACTGAGGTGGAGTTTTAGGGGTGGAACTGCACACATGTTCCTGGAAATGCCATCGTGTTTGTAGGGGCGTTGAATTTTTTTCAAGGAACACATTGAACAATGATTGGACTAGAAGAAGGGGATATTATTTGGGAGTTGGTTCTTGCATCAGGTTCACCCAGACGGCGGGATTTGTTGCGGGAGGCAGGATTAAGTTTCCAAATTAATTCGCCAGATGTGGAGGAGCTAAAGCCTGGAGCTGAGCCGCCGCGTCAACTTTGTTTGAGTAATGCGGAGCTGAAAGCGAATGCTGTTGCCCGACAGGATCCGTTTTCTACGATTATTGCTGCTGACACCATCGTTACGCTGGGAGGGCAGGTTTTTGGGAAGCCGGTTGATTTGGAAGAGGCGGCGGGTAATCTACGAATGCTTCGAGGGCGGGTTCATGAGGTCATGACCGGAGTGGCGATTTATCACGACGCCGTGATGTCAAAATTCGTGGACACTTCTTATGTGAAATTTCGAAATTTCTCCGATGAGGTCATCGAGGAATACCTCTCGAAAGTCCCGGTGCTTGATAAGGCGGGTGGCTATGCCATTCAAGATCACGGAGATCTCTTGGTAGAGAAAATTGAGGGGGATTACGACAATATCGTCGGCTTGCCGGTTTCCTTGGTTCTCGACCAATTGGCCAAGATTGGTTTTCCTCCTCCAACATCACCGAAAGTGAAATGACTGACGACGATCTTCCGCCCCGTTATCCACTCATCTTGAATCCCAAGGCCAAGAGTGAGAAGGGGCGTCGTGCGTTGAAGTTCATCATGGCGAATGCCACCCGCTTCACCATTTATGCGACCCGGAGTCGCGAAGAGGCGATTCAATTATCCCGGAAGTTTGCAGATGAGGGCGAAGAGCTGGTGATCGCGGCAGGGGGAGATGGTTCTCTGAATGCGGTGATTGAAGGTCTGGCTGGGTCGAAAACTGCTTTGGGGGTTTTTCCAACCGGGACGATGAATGTTTTTGCGCGAGAGATGGGAGTCCCGATTTCAAAGCTCGATCAGGCGATGGATATCATCGATGAGGGGCATCGTGAATCGGTGGATCTTTTCACGATGAATGGCGCGCCTTTTGTGCAAATGGCAGGCGTTGGTTTTGATGCTCAGGTCATTGAACAAACGACCTGGGAGAGTAAGAAAAGATTGGGGCCTCTGGCCTACATGTTGACGACGGCCAAATTACTTAAAAGCAAACCTCCTCGGGTGAATGTGGTGTGTGATGATGGCAGAGAGTTTCAGGGAGTGGCGATGTTTGTTGGGAATGGCGCGCTCTACGGTGGACAGTTCCCGCTCTTCCGTCGCGCCAATAATTCGGATCAACTTCTCGATGTCGTGATTTTTAAAGAGTCGGGATATCAGTTCGTCAGAGACACCTTGCGAGGCCTGGCTAAAGGAGGGATCGATCCGCAATCGCCCGGCGATAGTGTGGTATATATTCAAGCGGCAGGCTTAACGGTGAGCTGTGAGGAGGGTGTTCCGGTTGAGGTGGATGGGGAGTTTTGGGGGAGGTCAAAAGAGATCGAATTTGCTTCGCTCGGCAGCAAGTTGGAGGTTCTCGCTCCGCGGGAGGTAAAGGCAAGTCGTTGGTATGCCCTCTTGCGCACTCTTAATCCATGGACACACTAAGATTGGCGTCATTGAAGGCGTTTCTTTTGTTGTGAACTCCAAACCCCATCTCATCGTGACGCCGGAGTTGATTCGTCGGGCGAATCGTCGATGTGTAGGAAGGATGCTGCTTTTCGCAGTAGGATCGCTGTCGGTATTTTTGGTGTTGTTTTTGTTCGGGTGGATTCTTATCGGCTTCTTTACGCCAAACCGTCCGCTCACCACGAATATTGTTCTATGGGCGCTCGCGATTGCGCTCACTTTTTTCTATCTGGGAATCCGCTATCTTCGTCGTCACGGACCACAAAATTGGGAGCGTATCGCGCAGAAGTCGGAGGTCCGCAGCGGTATGCGGATCGCCAGCAGGGGCGACTTTCATTATGTGCAAATGGGCGAGGCTGTTCTGGGTATGGTGCTGGCTGGCCCCGATTGGATGGGGCGAATTCGAGAAGAGTTTGGCAATCTAGTTCCGGCTACACTTGAGAAGGCAAAATCATTAGAGGTTCTCCGACAAAACTTGGCCGCCCGTGAAGGTTGGGTTCCTCTGAAACATTTTGAGAGTCATCAGGACGAGATCGAGGAACTGGTTGCGTTGGAAATGATTTCGATTCGTGAAATTATGACCGAGTGGCACTTACACGTGACCCTGCAAGGCACGGTGAATCGTAACGAATCTACTTAGCCCGAGGGTGGGCCGAATCGTAGGCTTTACGGAGGCGTTCTTTAGTGACGTGGGTGTAAATTTGCGTCGTGGAAAGTGAAGCGTGCCCAAGGAGGGCCTGGACCGATCTGAGGTCGGCGCCGTGGTCGAGAAGGTGGGTTGCGAAGGAGTGACGGAATTTGTGGGGAGTCACTTTGAAGGCGATGGAGGAGTGTTGGAGGTATTTATTCAGCGCGTTCCCAATGGAGCGGGTGGATAGGCGTTTTTGAAGTTTGGAAAGGAACAGAGGTCCTTGGTGGATTGCGGCGGCGCTTTGGTATTTCTGCATCGCGGTGAGTGCGTAGGAGCCAATGGGGACGATGCGTTCTTTGGAGCCTTTCCCCATGACCTTGACGCATTCGTTCATGGTGTCGATTTGCTCAACATCGAGAGCGGCTAATTCGGCAAGGCGGAGTCCGGTGGAATAGAAGAGTTCGAGGATCGCCGCATCACGGAGCGGCATCCATTCGGGGGCTTGTTTTTCGAGGGGGAGCTTCAGGGGGAGAGCGAGAAGTTCTTCGATTTGGGCCAAGGTGAGAACGACCGGGAGTGGTTTGTCTGCTTTTGGGAGTTCGACTTCGGCGACCGGGCTTTTTGGGTAGCCACGCCGGTGCACAAGGTATTTGTAAAAGGATCGGAAGGCCGCAAAGCGGAGGCGGATGGTGCTTCGTTTTAACTCGGCTTTGAGTAGCTCAAAGAGATAAGCCCGGAAGTGATCAGCGGTGAGCTCACGCCAGGTAGTAAAGCGGTCACCGAGCCATTCTCGAAAGAGGCGGATCGCAAGAGTGTAGTTTTCAAGTGTGCGCGGAGAGGAATTCTTCTCCGTGCTCATGAATTCGATGAAGCGGTCGACTTCGATGTCCGTCAGGGTGCTCAAGATCGGAGACTCTACCGGATTCCTGACTATTAGGGAATCTTAATTCTTTCCCTTCGTGTCGTGAGAAGGATCGAAGAAGATTTTCACTTCGGCTTTCTTGGTCCCGAGTAAGTCCTGCGCGCGGATCAGAGCATCGCGAGTTGAGATGTTGGGATTACTGGGCGCGTAGAAAAAGAGATTGGTTTCACCTTCTTCACGACGGCAGCCTTTTTGAAGGGTGCGCAGGACTCCTGAGCTTTTGAGCACTTTATAGACGTCCCGGGTGGCGCCGGAAATGATGAGGTGACGGTCTTGCGAACGCACGAAGCGGATGAGATCTCGTAAGGCCATCACGCTGGTGGCGTCGAGGTGGTGGGCATTTTTTAGTCGAAGGATGATGACCTTGAGATTTGGGTCGAGCATGAGCCTCTTCACTTGGGTTTGGAAGAGTTCGGAGGCGCCGAAGAAGAGCGCTCCCTCAACATGTACGATGGAAATTCCGGGCGTTTCTTGTCCGGTTTGATGACCTTTTTCACGAAGCTCTCCTTGCTCGGAGATTTCGTATTCCACAAGGTGGGGGCGTGAAACTTTGCGCAGGAAGAGAAAGATCGAAAGCGAGACCCCGATGAAAATGGCCATGTAGAGCGGGGCGAGAAGAGCGGTGAAAAAGGTCACTAGCAGAACTCCGCCGTCCTCTGGGGTGGAACGAAGACAAATGCGGATATTGCGGGATTTGATCAGAGATGCCGCGACCGCCACGACGAGTCCTGCCAGGGCAGCTTTTGGAATGAAGGAGACTGGATTAGGGATGATTAAGGCGAAAACGAAAACGGCAATTAGGCAAAATATTCCTGAGATAATGGAGGCGATTCCGCTTTTCGCGCCTGATTCAAAGTTGAGAGCCGAGCGGGTAAGTGATCCCGAAGCGGGCATGGCCGCAGTGAAGGCGCAGGCGATGTTTGCGAACCCTACCGACATCATGTCCTGGTTGATCTCTGCTTTCTGACCGGTTCGGGAAGCGATGGATTTGGCCATCACGGTATTTTCCAGTGAGGCAAGAAATGCGATGGCCACCGCGACACCCAGGAGTGAGGGAAGGTCTCCCCAGAATCCGGCATCGGTGTAGTCAGGGAAGCGCAAATGAAGATCGGAAGTGGAAAAGGAGCCGAAGGTCGGCACCGCCGCTGCCCAGCTGTCGCTGGAATGAGCCATGATGGCTGAGACCAGAGAAGCGATGGCCAAAGAAATCGCGAAATTCGGTAAAGCCTTGAGGTATCGCAAGAGAACGAGATAGAGGATGAGCGTGCCAAATCCCAACACGGCGGGCTGCCAGTAATAATGTGCGTTCGCTCGAATGAGCTCGGTAAGCATCCCGAAAAAGTTGCTCGCTGGTTCCACGATTTCGGCAACGCCAAAAAGATGCTTGGCTTGATTGAAAATGATCAAGATCGCTGCACCGGTGATGTAGCCGACGAGAACACTTTGGCTAATGTATTGCACCAGGTCGGCGGCTTTGAGGAGGGCTCCGATGATGCAGATTACTCCGACCATTGCGACAAGGAGAGGCATGAGTCCGATTTTTTCCGCCTGGGTATAGGAGCTGGCGGCAAAGAAGCTGAAAACCATCAGGGATGTGGCATTGGTCGGTCCCAGGATGGTGTGTCTCGACCCGGCAAAGAGAGGGGCGACAATGGCGGCAATCGCGGAACAAATAATTCCGTATAGGATTGGAAGTTCGGCAATCGCGGCGTAGGCCATTCCTTGCGGAACAGCCAAAAGCGCAACATTTGAAGAGGCTCGCAAATCAACCTTGAACCATGTTTTCCGGTACTCGCGGAGGGTGTGGCAAAAGGGGATGAGTTGGAGTGGGTTCTCGGCAACCCATTGTTGAAACCCTCGGTAAGCGGAACGAACTTTCCGCCGGACTTGCCACTCCATGGATTAGATAATGCTCCTACAACCCGCTATCGGCAAGACTAGATTAGGCACTTCGGGTCGCTCTCTGAAACAAGATGATTCCGAGTCCAAGACAAATGATATTTGGAAGCCAGAGCGAAGCCAGAGAGGCTTCGAAATTCGCAGACTGCATTTCTTTGGCGAGAATGGTGAAGAGGAAATAACAAAACGCCACGAGGAGACTCAGCCCGATTCCCGCAGAGGATTCCTTTCGACGCGAAGTCAGCGCCAGGGGGATTCCAACAAGACAAAGGGCGAGCGGAGCCAAGGAGAATGAATACCGGCGAATGGCTTCAAAGGAATACTTGTTCAGTGCTTCTTGATTTAAGTCCTCGGGCGGATCGTTGAGCAACTCTGCGATTTGACCATTGTCGAGATGTTTCGGTTTTGGGCGTCTTTTTTCATCTTCCTGGAGAGGGAGGGCCCAGGGTTCAATTTTATCGGCCCAAGCGGATTGAAGATTTGCGTCACGATTATATTTTTCGAGGTAGGCTCCGGTGAGTCGAAGATCGATGCGATCCGAGCCGGGAATGATTTCGGCGGGAGGGACAACATGATCGGCGTAGACGTAGGCCAGGGGAAGGGAACCAGGGTTTTCATCGTCAATTTGATAAAAATGGAATCCCCGCAGGCTATTGTTCTTATCGCGCTCCTCGATGTAGATCCGCTGTCCTTTCAGTCGGGACTGCACCACGCTGGGATCGAGAAGGCGGTTGGGATCGCTTTTCAGTTCATTGTAAAGCATTTGCTTTAGGTTGCCTTTTGAGCGAGGGGAGACCGTGGCATTGAGCCAGAGGCAGAGTATCGAGAGAGCCAACCCAATCAGGATCACCGGAGCGGCGATGCGGACGAGGCTCACTCCGCTGCTTCGTAAGGCGTTGATTTCCTGATCTCCCGATAGTCTTCCGAAGACGAGAAGGACGGCTGCCAGGAATCCCCAGGGGATAGTGAAGACGAGTGAGACCGGGAGGAGCTGCATCGAGAAGATCCAAAGAAAGGAAATCCCGGCACCTCGTTCGACGAGGATCTCGTGGATTTGCTTAAAGATATTTCCAAAGACGAGCACGCCGCTCAGGAGGACCACCGCAAAAATGGTCGTCGCCAGAACCTGGCGGATCAAATAGCGGTCGAATTTGCCAATCATCGTCTGGCAGGGAAGTTATGCTCCATGAGGCTCGAGGTCGAGCGGGAAGGAGATCGGCAGCACATTTGAAATTCTAGCACTCATTCATTTGACCAATCCAAACTTCTCGGCCAACCTTTCCGCGGAGAGTGCTGCGTGCCTGGTGGTCGCCGCGGTTTTCAAAACCGTTGAAGCTCAATTCGGGCTTGGTGGGTTCAATTCCTTCCCTCTCCGCCACTTTTTTCTGCGAAGATTTCCTCTGCCTGCTCGTATCGCAATGATGAGATTTCTTGCCTTTCTTTTTTTCGCTTTGGTGAGCTGCGATCAGTCTGAACCTATTGAACCGGGTGCGGATCAGGCAGTTTGGGAAAAACCGGACACCGAAAAGTGGGCGCCAATTCAATTTGGCGGTGAAGGGGCGGCGGAGTGGAACGATGGGGTGCTTCATTTTGATCCAGGCGTCGAGATGACGGGGTCACGCTACGATGGCCGGGTGCCGACCGTTCCCTTCGAAGTGCGGCTTGAGGCCCGAAAGATTGAGGGGAGTGATTTTTTCTGCGGACTGACTTTTCCAGTCGATTCCCACGATGCTTGCGCGACTTTGATTGTCGGGGGCTGGGGAGGTGGAACCCTGGGAATCTCATCGATCGACGGGATGGATGCCTCGGAAAATGAAACGACGAGTTACCATAATTTCAAAGATAATCAGTGGTATGCCATCAGAGTTCGGGTTGAGAGTGACCGGATATCGACCTGGATTGACGGGGAAGAATTGATCAATGTGGGCATTGAGGGACGGAAAATTGGCCTCAGAACCGGCTCCATTGAACTGTGCGCTCCATTTGGGCTGGCAGCCTTTCAGACGGAGGCTGAATTCAAGGGGCTGGAATGGCGTTCTCTTGCTGATTAGGACTTGTCATTTTTAATTAAGCAGGGTAAGGCATCGCCCAACAACTTCTGACGTCAGTAAGGAGTGGGTTCTCCAACCCGCTCTTTTTGGTCTCAGGAACAATCGAATTTGCAATGACTACCGATATCGTCGCCCTCATCGAGTTCTACGAAAAAGAAAAAGCCATCGAGCGCGAACGCGTTGTCGAGGCCCTGGAATATGCCTTTTGCTCGGCCTATCGTAAGATGGTGCCCGGTGCTGACGCTATTGAGACCCTGAAAGCCGAAATCAACGAGCGGAAGGGAGATACCCGGATTTTGGCCCGTCTTCAGATCGTGGCGAACGACGATTATGTCGATAAGTTCAACGAAGTCCCTCTCGCGGTCGCCCAGAAAAAGGACGCGACAGCCGAAGTTGGTGGATATCTTGACTTTGATGTGACACCAAAAAACTTTGGACGCATCGCGGTGCAGACTGCCAAACAGACTATGATGCAACGTCTGCGTCAGGCTGAGAAAGAGAAGATTTACGATGAATTCAAAGACCGCGCGGGCGACATCGTGAGTGGGTCCGTCCGTCGTTTCGAGAAGAGCGATGTCATGGTGGATCTCGGCAAGTTTGAGGCTCGCATGCCCAGCCGCGAGCGCGTCTCCACTGAAGAATACAATGTGAGCGACCGAATCCGTTGCTACGTTGTCTCCGTGGAGAACGAGGGTCGCGGGCCCGAAATTATTCTTTCCCGGAGTCATCCTAACTTTGTGCGACGCCTTTTTGAATCGGAAGTGGCTGAAATCTCTGACCGCACTGTGGAGCTACGCTCAGTTGCCCGGGAAGCCGGCTACCGCACCAAGGTTGCGGTCTTCACCCATGACGACAAGGTTGACCCCGTGGGTGCCTGTGTTGGTCTTCGCGGAGCACGCGTCAAAAACATCGTGCGGGAGCTCAATAACGAGAAGGTCGACATCATTCGATGGAATGACGACATCAGCGAGTTTGTTACCGAGGCACTCAAGCCCGCACAGGTTCGTAGTATTTCTCTCAACGAGGAAGATAAGGTTGTGAACGTCACCGTTGATGAGGAGGACTTGTCCAAAGCGATCGGCCGTCGTGGTCAAAATGCCCGCTTGACCTCCAAGCTGGTTGGTTGGGACGTGCAGGTTCGCAAGGACGAGAGTCAGCACGAGCAGTTTGAGGCGCGCGTGGGTGATGCCGCGTCGCATCTCGCCGAAGCCTTCGACCTCTCTCCGGAGTTGGCTGATCGCCTCTTCCGCGCAGGTGGTGTCACTGTCGACATGGTGGCGCAAATGCCAGCCGAATACATTGCTTCACAACTTGAAACCGATCTTTCGGTTGCTGAGAAAATCCTCGTAACCGCGCAAGGCGGTGGAGAAGCACCTGTCGCCGAGGAGCCTGCCGCTCCGGAAGAAGCATCTGCGGCTGAAGAAGCACCTGCGGCTGAAGAGACTTCGCCGGAGGATGCAACAAATTCCGAAGCATAGAGTCACCCCGTCTTTCCCAAATTCAACTTTTCCCTGACCCCCCCCAAGTAAGACCCGCATTTTAGAATGGCTGACGATAAAAAGAAAAAAGACTCCGATGAGGAAATATTGGACCTCTTGAGTGAGAAAAAAAAGCCCTCACGTCGTGAGCGGCAACGTCAGGAGGCGTCCAAGGTACAGTCCTTGGACGACAAGAAGGCAGCGGCCCTGGATCTCGGGATTGAAGACGATAAGCCAAAAAAGAAATCCGTTCGGAAAACGGAGAACTCGGGCAAGGACATCCTTCCTGCCATTTCCAATAAATTGGACGTGCCTGATGCGGAGTTTATCAAATCCGAGCCATTTGCGGTTCCTGAGACTGAGAAGGAAGAGGAGAATACCGGATCAGTGGACGGGAATGTCATTAGTATCAAGCCTCCCATCATCGTCAGTGACCTTGCCGAAAAGATGGGGATGAAGGGATTCGAAATCATGGCCGACTTGATCAAGTTGGAAGTCTTTGTTGCTCCCAACCAAGCGATTGAGCCGGAAATCGCGGAAAAAGTCTGTGAAGTGCACGGTTTCGTCTTTGAACGCGAAAAGCGTGAAAAAGGAGGGGGGGTTCACAAGGAAGAGGAGGTTATTTCCGAGCCGGAACCGGAGGAAGAGGAGCCGGAGGAACAGCTTGTCTTCCGGGCTCCCATCATCACTTTCATGGGGCATGTCGATCACGGAAAAACATCGCTTCTCGATTACATTCGGAAGAGTCGGGTCGCGGCCCGTGAAGCGGGTGGAATTACCCAGCACGTCGCAGCCTACCGGGTTGATCACGGCGGCAAGCCAATCACCTTTATGGACACACCGGGCCACTCTATTTTTACCGAAATGCGCGCCCGGGGAGCTGATGTTACCGATATTGTCGTGATCGTGATCGCGGCGGATGACGGCATCATGCCGCAAACTGTCGAGGCGATCAATCACGCTAAGGCAGCAAAGAAAACGATCATTGTTGCCATTAACAAATGCGACCTTCCTGCAGCTGATCCCATGCGTGTGCACACCCAGTTGATGGAGCACGAGCTGGTCTCGACCGCCATGGGTGGTGACATCGAATCTGTCGAAGTCTCCGCTGCTACCGGCGCGGGGATTGAAAACCTTCTCGATCTGATGGCCCTGCAGGCCGAAGTCCTTGAATTGAAGTCCAACCCATCTGCAAATGCGCGGGCTTCGGTGATTGAAGCCAGCCTGAAACCAGGGCGGGGTGCTACTGCCACTGTGATTGTGGAGAGCGGGACCCTGAAGGTTGGTGGTCCGTTTATTTGCGGTCCTTTTGCGGGTAAAGTGAAATTACTCATCGATGAACACGGGGAACAACTCAAGGAAGCCGGGCCATCTGTGCCTGTTGAGGTTCTGGGATTCGCCGAACTCCCGAACGTGGGGGACTCACTGGTTCAGATGGAAAACGACCGCGCTGCCAAGAAGCTCAGTGAAGAGCGTCAGGGCGAACTTCGCCAACAACGTCTCGTTCAACCCAAGAAAAGCCGTCTCGAAGACATGCTTTCCTTTGTGGAGGGCGGGCAGAAAGCGCAACTCAAACTTATCCTCCGGACTGATGTTCAAGGGTCAGCCGAGGCGATTAAAAAGGCTATTGAGGAAATCGAATCCGACAAGGTGTCTGCGAATTTCCTCGCGGCCGGTGCCGGCGCGATTACCGAGTCCGATGTCCTTCTCGCCAGCTCGTCCGATGCCATCGTTCTTGGATTCAATGTAAAGGTTGAAGGAAAGGCTGTAAAATCAGCCAAGAGGGAAGGTATTCAAATCAAGTTGTTTTCCATCGTCTACGAATTGATTGACCAGGTTCGCGACGCGATGCAGGGAATGCTTGATCCGGTGATTCGCGAGACCGTCATAGGGCGAGCTTCCGTGAAGCAAGTCTTCAAAGTCAACAAAGGCCGCGCCGCCGGTTGTGTGATTAAGAGCGGAAAGGTTTCCCGGACTGCGCATGCCCGCGTCCTTCGTGGCAAACAGCCGGTCTTTGATGGAAAGATGTCGACCTTGCGTCGCCACACTGAAGAGGTGGACGAGGTGAAAGAGGGAATCGAGTGCGGTATCCGACTTGGAAGCTTCGACGATTACGAAGAAGGGGACGTTATCGAGTGTTACACTCTCGATAAGATTGAGCAGACTCTGTAAACGATCGCGGGTTCTATTTGAATCGCCTGCCAACTACCTATTTCATCATGGCCAAGAGACTTGATCGCGTCAATGAACTGCTTCGGCGGGAGATCAGCGCGGTGATTCAGCGTGATTTCGAGTGGAAAGGTGCTCTCGTGACTGTCAGCGAGGTCGATGTGACCCAGGATCTTAAAGAGGCCAAGGTTTTTGTAAGCATTCTTGGAGGGTCTTCTCCTGGGGTAATGGAGACTCTCTCTAGGAAGCGAGGATTTATCCAAAGCAAGGTCTCCAAGCGGGTCGTTTTACGGAATACTCCGGTTCTTTCTTTTCGCGTCGACGCCTCGGCTTCACGGGGAGTTGATATGGTGAATCTCCTGGATGAGGTGGCGAAATTACCAACCGCACCTCCGGAGGAAGAGGAGGAATAGAATCTATATGCGTTCGAAATGCCCAGAAACAGGGGCTTGGGGCAAAAACATCTAGGAAAGCTGAATTTTTCGGAGATGGGTGTTTGACACAGGGAGCTTGGTTTTAGTTTAATCTGCGAAAGCAGTGTCAATCACTTCTTAAACATCACAAACACAACGATTCCAAACACAACGATTCCATTATGAGCGACGAAAATCAGCCGCCTAAGGCACCAGCACCAATGAAGAAGACTTCGGCGGTTTCTTTAAAGAAAGAGACTGTCCGCGTGACCCTCAAGCCCGATCCGGCTCAAAGCGCGGCACCCACTCCTCCTCCCGCACCATCCGCAGGAGCACCTGCGCCACCCGCGCCAACGATTCCTTTGAAAACAGCAGGAGCACCTGCTGCGCCATCCGCGCCATCCGCGCCAGCGCCTGCTCCGACGATTGCTCTCAAAACCGCTCCTACTCCGGCTACTCCAGGTGGCCCCTCAACCGTCCCTCTTGCTTCGCCAACGGCGACCGGACCTATCGGGGGAGCTGGTGGAACACAGCCTCTTCCGCAGGCAACAGTGCAACTGCAGAGTACCCAGCAACTCGGCGCACCCACCGCTCCGACAATGGCCGGAATCGGAACGATAGCTACTGCCGCCGATGATGACGAGGAGAACGACAACATTCCTACCATCCTCTCTATCATTTCCTTTGTCCTCAGCATCGCTGTTCTCGCCGTGGGAATCATGACTTGGACCTCGGCCAACGGAGAGACCTTTGGCAGCCTCTTCGAGTAAACTTTAACGAATTAGTATTATGGCACTTCCTATTATTCTTTTGATTCTCGGCGCGGCTGTTGCGGCACTTCAGTATCTCTCAACCACGCTGTAAGAATTTTCACAAATCATCCCATTTGAAGAAATGGGAAACCTGCAAAGGGTGGCTCTTGACGCCACCCTTTTTACGTACATATTCACCACATGGCTCTAACAATTACCGAAGACAACTTCGAGGCGGAGGTTCTCAACTCAGATCAGCCCGTCCTGGTGGACTTTTGGGCGGAATGGTGCGGTCCCTGCAAAATGATTTCTCCAATGGTAGACGCGGTTGCTACCGAGGTCGAAGGAACGGCCAAGGTCGGGAAGTGTAATCTTGACGACGGTCAGGCTCTGGCCGCGAAATACGGAATCCGTTCTATCCCAACTCTTCTGTTCTTTAAGGATGGGGAAGTGAAGGATCAAATCGTGGGAGCCTCTGTCACCCAGTCCCAGATCTCCGAGAAGCTGCAGGCACTTGCTTAAGCGATCTTATCAGCTCAAGAATAAACGGGAGATCCGAAAGGATTCTCCCGTGTTCTTTTGGTCAGCTGGTGAAAAATTAGAACTTTTTGCCGTAGGCGGCATTTTCAAATCCTTGACCCAAACGTTGGAAATCGCGGCCCATGCCAACGAATGTATTGCAGGAAGAAAGAAATAGGGAGGCGACAGCGGCGAGACCAACTATCAAGGGAAGTCGAAATTTCATTTCGCTAAAGTAAATCTGGCTTTCCCAGCTGACAAGTCATTATTTTTGGGCACATTTCAGCCTCCCATTATTTAAGTAGCCAATCATTCCGTGAATTTCGAACTTTCCAGCGAATACTCTCCCAAAGGGGATCAGGAGCAGGCGATCAATAAATTGGTCAAATCCATTGAAATCGGAAACAGACATCAAACGCTTTTGGGAGTCACCGGGTCGGGAAAAACCTTTACGATGGCGAATGTCATCGAGCGGGTTCAAAGGCCCACGCTGATCATGAGTCACAACAAGACTCTCGCGGCCCAACTCTATTCGGAATTCAAAGCGTTTTTCCCAAATAACGCGGTCGAGTATTTTGTTTCCTATTTCGACTACTATCAGCCTGAAGCCTACATCCCGCGATCTGATACCTATATTGAAAAAGATTCGTCGATCAATGAGGAGATTGAGCGGCTCCGGCTCAGCACGATGGGTTCATTGATAACGCGGGACGATACCATTGTGGTGGCCAGCGTGAGTTGTATTTATGGATTGGGAAATCCGGAAGACTACAAGGACATGATGTTCGGAATCCGACGGGGAGATGAGATCGGGCGTGATGAGTTCCTCGGTTCGCTGGTAAGTCTACTTTTTGAACGGAACGATATTTCCTTTCTCCGGGGGAATTTTCGAGTCAGGGGAGATGTCGTGGAAGTTCGGCCGGCCTTTCTCGAAGAAACTGCAATTAGAGTGGAGTTTTTTGGTGACGAAATTGATCGGATTTCATCCATCGACACCCGGAGCGGGCATGTGATCGATGAAATGGTTTCTTACGTGTTTTATCCCGCCAAGCAGTTCGTTAGTTCAAAAGACAAGTTGCGCGACGCCATGATCGCCATCAGGCAGGAACTCGACGATCGAATCGCGTGGTTTGAGAAAAGCGGAAAACTTATCGAAGCCCAACGCATTCGGATGCGAACGGAATATGATCTCGAGATGATGGCGGAGATGGGATTTTGCCAAGGGATTGAGAATTACTCCAGACACATCACGGGACGCAAAAA
Source organism: Verrucomicrobiaceae bacterium TMED86 (assembly GCA_002172625.1). Taxonomy (GTDB): domain Bacteria; phylum Verrucomicrobiota; class Verrucomicrobiia; order Verrucomicrobiales; family Akkermansiaceae; genus SW10. Next base: position 15,569 of record NHEN01000052.1, read on the forward strand.
AAACGATCGGCCATACACCTTACTGGACTTCTTTCCAGATGACTACCTGCTCATGGTCGATGAAAGTCATGTTTCCTTACCGCAGGTTCGCGGCATGTTTGAAGGAGACAAAAGCCGGAAGGCGGTTTTGGTCGATCATGGCTTCAGACTCCCCAGTGCGATGGATAATCGGCCGCTGCGTTTCGATGAGTATATGAAGATGACTAAGCAGAGGCTCTACGTCAGCGCGACTCCGGGGCCATTTGAAATCGTCAATTCGCGTTCCGATAATAAGATGTTCATTCCGATCAAGGGGAGGAAGGATCCTGATTTCGATCCCAGCTTTGCCCGACGCCTAAAGGTCGAACCGAGCAGTTCGCTGGAGCTGGTTGAAGATTTTGATGTCAGCCTTGGGAGCCAGCAGTTGATTGTGGAGCAGGTGATTCGTCCGACCGGACTTCTCGACCCGATTCTTACTCTCAGGCCTCTCCAAAATCAGATCGATGAAACTATCGAGCTTTGTCGACAGCGTGTTGAAAAGAGTGAGCGTGTTCTTGTAACGACATTGACTAAAAAGACTGCCGAGGACCTGACGGAGTATCTTCAGGGCGTGGAGCTCAAAGTTCGCTACATTCATTCCGACGTGGATGCGATTGAAAGGGTTGAAATTTTGCGAGCTCTTCGCGCTGCCGAATTCGACATTCTTGTTGGAATCAACCTTCTTCGTGAAGGTCTCGACCTGCCGGAGGTTTCGCTGGTCTGCATTCTTGATGCCGATAAGGAGGGATTTCTTAGAAATGATACCAGCTTGATTCAAACAGCCGGAAGAGCGGCCAGACATGTGCATGGGGAGTGTGTCTTATTTTGCGACCAGGTAACCGATTCCATTCAAACCCTGCTCGACGTGACCGAGAAGCGACGATCCCTTCAAATGGCACACAATGAGGAGCACGGAATTACACCTCAAAGTGTGAAGCGGGCGGTGCAGAAAAGCCTGCATGAGCGTGAAATGGGAAGCAAGGAGGCGCAAAAGCTAAATACCTCCATGGTTGCTGAAGATGAGATGATCTACAATGCTGTCGAGGTGATTCGGGAGATGGAGGAGGAGATGCAAAAAGCGTCATCTCGTCTCGAGTTTGAAAAGGCCGCTCATCTTCGTGACCAAATCAAGGAACTCAAAAAGAGGGCGGGTATCGAGGAATCCGCCCCAAAACGGAAACCTCCGGGCGGTTACCAAATTCCAGAAAAGAAGAAGTAACTCGAATTGTGGTATTTACGGGAGACCTCTTTTGGGGCTAGTTGTCATATGTAGTGAGCAATAATCCTCCAAGTATTTTCAACGACGTCCTGGGCCCGGTCATGCGGGGACCCAGTAGTTCTCATAGTGCCGCGGCCAATCGCATCGGTAGGCTTGCTCGGGATCTTGCCGGGGAACCGGTCAGGAAATTGGTAGCTCGATATGACCCCAATGGCTCGTTGGTGACGACACACAAAGACCAGGGAACCGACATGGGTCTCTACAGCGGAATTTTGGGGTGGAGTCCTGATGATGACCGGATGACCGGAGTCGATAATGCTCTCGCTTCAGAAGGAATCGAAGTAGAGGTTCTTTATGAAAACTACGATGCTCCGCATCCCAATTTTTATCGATTGGAAGTCACGGGTGAGAGCGGTGATGTTTATGCTCTGGATGCCATTTCTACAGGTGGTGGCATGATCGAATTAAAGGCGATTGATGGAGTTGCAACGGGTGGGATTGGAGATCTTAACTCACTCCTTTTCTGGTTTGATGAAGAACCGGAAATTGAAACTCATCTCTTGGAAAACTCGGAGAAGAACGAGTGGCTCCCTCGAAATGAAGGTGGCGGAATATTTAGGATCGATACACGGGAAGACTACTCGTATGAGAATGTGGCTCAGTTGGCAGAGTTTCTAAGGGCTGAAAAATTTAGAGCGTTGAAGGCGGTTTTACCTGTGCTTTCAAGAAAGGATTTGGCAGTACCATTTTTGAGATGTGGCGAGCTCTTGAGTCATCCTCAACTCAAGGGGAAATTGCTCTGGGAAGCTGCTGCTGCCTATGAGGCAGAGCGTGGAGGGATTTCATCCACCGAAGTCATTCAACAAATGAAGCAATTAGCCGAAGTGATGGCGGCGGCGGTCACAAGCGGGCTTTCCGGAACAAGTTATCAGGATCGTATCCTGCCATCACAAAGCCCTGGCATGGTTCAGGCGGAAGAGGCCGGGAAATTAATTCCAGCAGACATCAATAATCGCATCATTCGTTACGTCTCGGCGATCATGGAGGTGAAGTCATCGATGGGAGTGATTGTTGCGGCTCCAACCGCCGGGTCATGCGGTGCGATGCCTGGTGCGGTTCTGGCAGTGGCTGACGCGCTTTCAGTCAGCGAAGAGGAAAGGGCTAGAGCACTTTTGGTCGCTGGTCTGATTGGGGTGTTTATTACCAAAGATGCCACTTTCGCTGCAGAAGAAGGCGGCTGTATGGCTGAGTGTGGCTCCGGTTCGGCAATGGCTGCTGCTGCCATTGTTCATTTGGCGGGAGGGAGCACCGATGAACAAATTACGGCAGCATCGATGGCATTACAGAACAGTTTCGGAATGGTTTGTGACCCGATCGCTAACCGGGTTGAAGCGCCTTGCCTGGGTAAAAATGTCATGGCAGCCACCAATGCTTTATCATGTGCCAACATGGCCTTGGCTGGATACGATCACCTGATTCCTTTCGACGAAGTTGTCGTTGCGATGAATCAAGTGGCGAAACAGATTCCCCGCGAATTGCGCTGCACAAATCTCGGGGGGCTTTCCATTACCCCGACTGCTGAAAAGATTGCCGAACGACTCAGCGGCTGTGGATCCGGGTGCGGATGCGCGCCTGCGGCCGAAGATCAATCATCGGCTAAAGTCCCCGTGTAGAGATTTAGCGTGGGAGGTCGCAGAAAGCCTACCAGTGTCTGGTTTGAGTTCTTTGCGAAATCGACAGCAAGAGACGATGGTGCGGAAATTCCGGCAACAAAAGAGATTCCTGCCGCGAGCGATTTTTGCATCAGTTCAAATGAGATGCGACCTGAGAGAAGGAGAAAGCAACCATTCAATTCTATCGAGTCACGCAAGCTTTCCCCGATGACCTTATCGAGAGCATTGTGGCGCCCGATATCTTCGCGCAGCATCAGTAATTCTCCATCTTTAGAGAAAATTCCCGAGGCGTGAAGCCCTCCTGTTGACTCGAAAGTGGCTTGAACCGAGCGCATCTTTTCCGAAGCCGCCAAAAGGACATCGCGATTGACCTCCAGCTTACATTCGATCGCGGGATGGTTTTGAAGAATCGCATCGATCGTTGCTTTTCCGCACAAGCCACAGGAGGAGGCTGAAAATAAATGACGTGTTAATCTCTCCCAATCGCATTCATGATCATCATCGAGAAAAACCAGGGCGTGATTTTCCCTGGCCTCGAGGTCGACTCGTTTCACCTCATTGATGTCCGAAATGATCCCTTCTGTCATCAGGAACCCGAATACCAGAACTTCATCATCGCCCGG
>NHEN01000053.1 GCA_002172625.1 Verrucomicrobiaceae bacterium TMED86
ATGGTAGTGGGACGATAGGTCCTGTGAGAGTAGGTCGTCGCCAGGTATAAGCCCTCTTGCTTCTCACGAAGCAAGAGGGCTCTTTTTATGCCCAGAAGACTTAAGGAATTCGTTTTAGGACGAGGTAATTTCTGACGTCTTTTTTGAGGAAAGAACTGCGAGTGAAGCCTCCCCCATTTACGGAAGAGGAAATCCAAAAATCACAGGATCTTCCTCCGTCAAGATTCAGCGCATAGGCAATCTTGAATCCCGAAATCGGTTGGCTTTGGAGTAAGCTTGAGAGCCCTTTCAGTGAGGCGGAATCGGCGTATCCCAATGCAAAGTGTTCCTTGCCATCCCAGAGTAAAAAAGAGCGCGGCCGCTCATCTTTGTTGGAGAGTCCGGTGGGGGTTTCGCCCGACCAGACCAGCCGGGGACCTGACTGTAGGACTTCTTGATGCGATGGTGGAGAGGCCAGATAATCTGTTCGGCTCAAGAGCTTGGCCTTGGGGCCGAGGAAAAATCCTGTCCCTAGAAATGAAGCCCGATTCACCCCACCCCGGCGATTGCCATCAGTGACTACCAATCCCAACGGGCTTCCGGTAGGAGTGAAAAACCCTCCATTAATAGAGGCAAGATGGCCGTCTCCAGCGTCCTTGGCGTCGTCGTATCTTGAGCCTGGTCCACTTGGCTGATCTGCGACAACGAGGTGATAATTTCGTCGATCAAAACTGACGAGAGTGAGTTCAGTTCCCCAGCGTTCGATGGTGCGCGCCCGAAGGGAATGGAAAGGAATACTTTCGACCTTTGGCTTTGTTGGTTCCAAGGCAGCGGGAACTACTGGCACTGAAGGTTCTGGAATTTGGACAGCTCTGGGGACTGGAGTTGGTTTTGCACAGGATGTCAGAAAGAGTAGTCCTGATAACAAGCCGACTGAGAGAGCTTTCATTATGACTATTTTTGAGCACTTGCCAGGAGCGTCTGGAAATTTGGAGGAATCTCCTCGCGGTCGACGATGGCTGTTTCAACGTCTTTAAATCCAGCCTCGGAAATCATCTTTGCCAGCTCGACTTCTGAGAAGCCCAACCAAGTATCGTAGTAGAGCTCTCGTGCTTTCTCAAAAGTATGCTGGTAGAGATCTAAGATGATGAGGCGACCTTTTGGTTTGAGAATTCGGTATGCTTCTTTGAGGGCACGTTGCGGATTTTCGGCATGATGGAGAGCCTGGGAAAAGATGGCGAGATCGACTTCTTTAGTCTTAATAGGAGGGGCTTCGATATCACCGAGGCGGTATTCCAGATTGAGGAGCTTGTTTTCGGCCGCTATTTTTTGGCCGAATTCGACCATTTTTTCCGAATTATCCACGGCGATGACTTGCTTGGCTCGTTGGGCAAGAAGTTGGGAAAGCGTTCCTTCCCCGGCACCGAGATCTGCCACGACGTCGTAATTGAGAATCTTCAGCATTGCTTCGGCTAGGCCTTTCCAGGATCGGCCGGGGACGTATTGACGTCCGAATTTTCCTGCCAAGTTGTCAAAGTAGGCCCGCACGTGGTCTTTCCGCTTGCGCAAAATATGGCTCAGTGATTGGCGGTCTTTGATTCTCTCAGGGAGTTCGTCGGCTGCATTGTGGACGATCTTTTCTAATTCTGCGGGGATTCCCGAGGTGTAGATATTGTTTTTTCCGGATCGTTGGTCGCTGACGAGCCCTTCCTTTTTTAGTTGGGAGAGCTGGGAGGAAATGCGGGACTGGCCCATCCCAAGAATTTGCTGGAGCTCGGCAACCGACAAGGACTCCTCGCTCAGGAGCATGAGGATACGTAAGCGGGTGGGATCCGCGATGAGTTTGAGTGAATTCAGAATTGACGCCATGGTGTGTGGGGATTACACGACGCATCAACGCATCGCGATTTAACGATATAACAAACTTCAGCCATGAGCAAATCCTTCATTTTTTCATCCGAGTCAGTTGGCGAAGGCCATCCTGACAAAGTCTGTGATACCATTTCAGACGCCATCCTTGACGCATGTCTCACTGTTGACAAGAACAGCCGTGTTGCATGTGAAACCTTCGTAAAGTCTAATCAAGTCGTCGTCGGGGGAGAGATTACCATTCCCAAGATCGGTCAAAAGCCCATCAGCTCGGTGATTAATGTCGAAGGTGTAATTCGCGAAGCGATCCGGGGGATCGGTTACACCAACGAAGATGACATTTTCCACGCGGACAGTGTGTTCATTAACAATTTCCTTACCGTCCAGTCCCCTGACATCGCCCAAGGTGTCGATGCTAAGAAGGCAAAGGGCAAGAAGACCGAAGAACAGGGTGCCGGAGACCAAGGGATCATGTTTGGATATGCTTGCAATGAAACTCCCGAGCTCATGCCTTCACCGATCATGTTTGCGCATCGCCTTGGTCGTGAATTGACCAAAATCCGCAAAGCGGGTCGGCAGGCCAAGTGGCTTCGACCTGATGCAAAGAGCCAAGTCGCTGTCGAATACGTCAATGGAAAGCCCACTCGCATCGTGAACGTTGTGATCTCAACCCAGCACGCTGCTGATGTGGATCACGCCACGATTGAGAAATTCTGCATCGAGAAGGTGATCAAAAAAGTTCTTCCAAAGAAGATGCTTACCAAGGACACCGAATATCTCATCAACCCGACCGGACAATTCGTTATCGGCGGACCACAGGGAGATTCCGGTTTGACTGGTCGCAAGATCATCGTGGATACCTACGGTGGATGGGGACGTCATGGCGGTGGAGCTTTCTCAGGGAAGGATCCATCAAAAGTAGACCGCTCAGCTGCCTACATGGGACGTTGGGTTGCGAAGAATATCGTAGCGGCAGGTCTCGCGCCAATCTGCGAAATCCAGTTCGCCTACGCCATTGGCCATCCGAAGCCGTTGAGCATCAATATCGACACTTTTGATACCGGTGATGACGAGAAGATTCTCGCAGCAGTGGAGAAAGTCTTCTCCTTCAAACCTGCCGATATTGTCAAGCAGCTCAAACTTCTTCGCCCGATCTATTCTTCTTCAACCAATTACGGCCACTTTGGAAAAGAAGATGCCGACCTTCCCTGGGAGCAAATCAACAAGGTAGTGGCCCTCAAAAAAGCTTACAAATAATCACCTCAAATAATCATGTCAGATTACAAAATTAAAGACATCGGCGAAGCCGATTTTGGTCGCAAGGAGCTCGACGTTGCCGAACACGAGATGCCCGGCCTCATGGCCACCCGTGAGAAGTATGGTCCCGCGAAGCCTCTCGATGGCGTGCGCGTCATGGGTTCGCTTCACATGACTATTCAGACTGCGGTCCTCATTGAAACGCTCAAGGATCTTGGTGGCGATGTCCGCTGGTGTTCTTGCAATATTTTCTCAACCCAGGATCATGCTGCGGCAGCGATCGCTGAATCCGGCACGCCTGTTTTCGCCTGGAAAGGGGAGACCCTCGAAGAATACTGGTGGTGCACTTGGCAGGCTCTGCAATTTCCGAATCCAGATGGCGACTTACCACTAGGACCTCAGTTGATCGTTGACGATGGAGGTGATGCCACTCTTCTCCTTCACAAAGGATACGAACTTGAAAACGGATCCGATTGGGTCAACGAGCCCGCTGGTTCGACCGAGGAGGCTGTCATTAAGGCTCTCCTCAAAGATATTCACGCCAAGCAGCCTGGGATTTTCCACGCTTGGATTCCCGAGCTCAAAGGTGTTTCCGAGGAAACTACCACCGGTGTTCACCGCCTCTACCAGATGCAGCGTGACGGCAAGCTTCTCATTCCTGCGATCAACGTGAATGACTCTGTCACCAAGTCAAAATTCGATAACCTCTACGGCTGCCGTGAGTCGCTCATCGACGGCATCAAGCGTGCCACCGATGTGATGATCTCTGGCAAGGTGGGTGTTGTTTGCGGATACGGCGATGTCGGTAAAGGCTGTGCGCAAGCCCTCCGTGCTCACGGTGCACAAGTTGTCGTGACTGAAGTTGATCCAATCTGCGCGCTTCAAGCGTCCATGGAAGGGTTCCGTGTTCTTACCGTCGAAGACACTCTTGGGTGGGGAGACATCTACGTCACTACCACAGGTAACTTCGACATCATCCGGGCCGAGCACATGGAGAAGATGAAAGACCAAGCCATCGTTTGTAATATCGGTCACTTCGATAATGAGATTCAGATTGCCGAGCTCGAAGCACTCGACGGAATCCAGAAACTCAACATCAAGCCACAGGTTGATCGTTACACCTTTGCCGATGGTAACAGCATCTACATGCTTGCCGAAGGTCGTCTTGTGAATCTTGGATGTGCTACGGGTCACCCGAGCTTTGTAATGTCGAATAGCTTCACCAACCAGACCCTCGCTCAGATTGCCCTTTGGGAAACCAAGGACAGCCGCGAAGTTGGTGTGGAAGTTCTCTCCAAGGAACTCGATGAAGAGGTGGCAAGACTTCACCTTGATAAGATCGGCGCCAGGCTGACCAAGCTGACCAAGGAACAGGCCGACTACATCGATGTCCCCGTCGACGGCCCCTACAAGCCTGAGCTCTACCGCTACTAGAAATTGCGCATAATTTTTCAAAGCCCGTGCTCTTTGAGTGCGGGCTTTTTCGTGGGTTGGTCAGGGCAATCATTTCCTGCTCAATTGAGTTTGGAGATGCCAAGTGAGAAAGAAAAAATGATGGAGGAACGCTCTTGGGATCACTCCTTCGGGAGGTGTGGCTCAAGGCTGGAGGAGCGGGCTTGCTCGGCGGCGGCGGCCTGGCGGGCGAAGAGGTCGGCGAGTTGCTCCTGCATGCGGAATTTACGTTCACCCTTTTTGCGCTCTTTGGGTTTGGAAGTGCCGTCGGCTTGAATGAGGTAGGCGTTTTGGTTGTCTTTGAAACAGGCGTTGAGGATTTCGATGAGGAGTTTTTTGTCCTTCGCACCCAGGATGGGCGTCATGAGTTCGACGCGCTTTTCGAGGTTGCGGCTCATCCAATCGGCTGAGCTGATGAAGACTTCGTTATCGCCGCCCTGGTGGAAGTAAAAAATCCGCATGTGTTCGAGTTGTTGATCGACGATGGAGACGACTTCGATATTTTTGGCCTCCTTTCGTTCGCCGGTTTTGAGGCAGCAAATGCCACGGATATTAAGTTGGATTTTCACGCCTGCTTTGGAGGCTCGGTAGAGGGCTTCGATCATGTCGATGTCTTCGAGGGAATTCATCTTGGCCATGATGTGGGCTGTTTCACCTTCGAGGGCGCGGGCTGTTTCTTCTTCGATGAGGGCGATGAGGGTCCGCTTGATATGGGTGGGAGCTGGGACGAGGACTTTGAAGTGTTGCAGTTTGGTGCGCCCGGTGACGGCGTTGAAGAAGATGGACGCGTCGGAGCCGAAGTCGGGGCGGGCAGTGAAGTAAGAGATGTCGGTGTAGAAACGGGCAGTGAGTTCGTTGTAGTTTCCCGTGGCTAGGTGGACGTAGCGGCGGAGGTGTCCATCTTCGCGGCGGATGACCAAGGAGATTTTGGCGTGGGTTTTGAGACCCTTCACTCCGTAAATGACCTGGGCTCCGGCACGACGGAGTTCTTCGGCACGTTCGAGGTTGGGGGCTTCATCGAAGCGGGCTTTGAGTTCGACCAGGGCCGTGACTTGCTTGCCGGCTTTGGCGGCGCGGATGAGGGCGTCGACGATTTGCGAATCTTTTGCGGTGCGGTAGAGAGTTTGTTTGATCGCGATGACGTTCGGATCAGTGGCGGCCTCTTCCATGAAGCGCACGACCGGGCGGTAGCTTTGGTAGGGGTGGATGAGGGTGAGATCTTGCTCTGAGATGAGATCGAAGAGACTGCGGGAGGGATCGATTTTGGGTGAATCCACACCAGAGACGGGAGCGGTGCGGAGGTGGGAAAAGCCATCGATGAGGGCGAGTTCGAAGAGGTCGGCGAGAGCGAGGGGAGCTTTGGTGAGGAAGACTTTTGGGATGTCGATTTTGAGGAGCGAAATGAGATCCTGAGTGAGCTTGTTGTCTTCGGAAAGCTGCAATCGGACTGGGTAGGATTGGCCTCGTTCGGTGACGACATTGCGGATTTCTTCGGCGAAGTCGTGTGCTTCGTCTTCGTTGGCGGGAATGTCGGTGTTGCGGGTGAGTCGGAAAGTTGTCAGTTCGGTGATTTCTTCACCGGGAAAGAGGTTCCCGCAAAGATGGGCGGTGAGGTCTTCGAGGAAGATGAATCCACCTTCGTTGAGAACGAGCATTCTCGGAATGCTGGAGGGGAGGGGAAGAACGATGATGCGGGATTCCTTGGTTTCGGGGTCGTAGACGCGGAGGGCAATGCAGACGGAGAGAGAAGGGATGATTTCCCGGGCGTTTTCAGGAGTGAGTAGGAGGGGTGAGAGCAGCGGAGAGATTTCGTGCTGGAACGCGTGAACGAGTCGTTCGAATTGATCCGGGGAGAGCTCCGGAATGCTGAGGTGAGGGAGCCCGCTTTGGTGAAGAGAGGGGAGGAGTTCCTTGAGGTAGAGTTTCTCCTGATCTTTGGCGAAGCGACGGGTGCGTTTTTCGATGGCGCTGAGTTGTTCGCTGACATCGCGTCCCGAGGGGTCCGTGAAGCCGGGGACTGATTCGCAGAGTGAGAGGAGGCCACCGATGCGGACCTGGAAAAATTCGTCGAGATTGGAATCGGAGATTGCGAGAAATTTTACGCGATCCAGGAGAGGCAGGTCAGGCCGCTGGGCTTGATTAAGGACACGTTGGTTGAATTCCAACCAAGAAAGTTCGCGGTTAATGTAGGCGATGGGCATGGGTCAGGATTCTTTGATGTGAAGAGAGAGGCCGAAGAGGTTTTCGAATAGATCGGCCTTGCTGGGGAGGGCGAGGCGTTCGGCGGTGGCATCGGGAATGCCTTCGAGGACGAGATGGGCTTTTGAGTCGGTGAGTTCAACGGTGAGGTTTGTGACCCGCTGGGAATGGGTTCGTTCGAGGGCGTCGGCCACGCGGATGAGGGCGGAGAGTTTGGCGACGCGAATGCGATCTTCGGAATTGAGGTCCTGGTAGAAGCGGTGGGAGGTTTCGGGTGGTGACTTGCGGTGGTAACGGGTGATGAGGGCAACAACGAGGCGGTCTGCTTCGCTGAGGCCGAAGATTTCCGAATGACGGACGATGTAGAGGGAGTGGAGTTCGTGGGCTTTGGGTGAAATGTGGTTGCCGACTTCGTGAAGAATAGCGGCGACGTTGAGAAGAAGCGCGTCGTGTTCCGTGAGTTTGTGGAGAGATTGCGTTTCCTCGAAAAGTTGGCGCGAAAGGTGGGCGACGTGGCGGGCGTGTTTCATGTCGACGCGATACCGTCGGGCGATGACCTCTGCCGAGTGGAACAATTGTGTAAGGAGCTCTTCTTTGAGAATTGTGGGATGGGCGAGGTCGGTGAGTAGGCCTTTTTCGTAGTCGGAGCCAGGAACGCGGAGCGAAGTGAGTTCGAAGGACTCGGCAATGGCAGCATTGATGACGAGAGCGGGAAGGGCGGAGCCCGAAGTTTGGTAATCGAGGGCGAATTGTTTAACCCGTTGGGCCTCGGTGGCCGTGGCGAGGTTTTGGAGGAGTTGTTCGAGGATCTTGTAACGCGATTTTGTTTTGTCTTGCTTCGAGAGAAAGGGGGAGAGCATTTGAATCTCGGTGCCGATCATGACGAGGTCCTCGACGTCTTCGTCGCGAAAGTCGTAGGAGAGTTGCGCGATCATTCCGGAGATTTGTTCGCGGATGAGGCGGATGATTGGTTCGCCGAGAAGGTCGGGTGAGTTGAGTTGCTCCCAGGTCCGATGGGTGCCGAGGCGGTAGGAATGGTAGCGAACGATTTGACCGTTTTTGAAAAGGAGGAGGCGGGTATTTCCGGGGCCAACGTGCGCTACGATGGTGTTGCGTTTTCGCATTGAGGGAGTGTCGCGGAGGCGGCGGCGGGTTTTGAGGAAAACGAGGCGCGTCATTTCTCCGTCGTCGAGTGGCTCAAAGCGCCAGCCGGCCGCGATTTGGAGGCGGTTGAGGAAGACCTCTGCGTTGGAGGCTTCGGTGAGGGTGTTGGTGGTGACAGCGCGAACGGGAATGTCGTTGAGTCCGAGTTCGGTGAGGGCTTCTTGAAAGCCGGAGATGACTTTGACCGCCTGTTCGATGGTGGTGGTGAGAACCTGGCCGTGGCTGAAAATGTCGCGCCCAAGGGGAATGTTTTTTTCGAGAAAATCGATCATTTCCTCCCCGCCATCGTTGGCAATGGAGATGATGATCATGGAGGCGTGGCTCGCTCCAATGTGGACCGCGGCTCTCATGACCGGGGGAGGATTGGATTCGTTGCTCACGACGGAGAACCTCGTCAGATTGATGGGAGGGCGCAATAGGGAAGTTGTGACGAATGAAGATTCATGGGGTGAGGTTTGACTTGCAAGGAGAGGGCGGGCCGGATGAAATGCCCTATGCTTGGTGATGAGTTCTACAGGCGTTGTTTTGTTTCCTCCGGCTCGGAGGTCGCGTTGAGTGAACGCTCAAGGGAGACGACGGGGATTTTGAATGATCCGGAATCAGAGACTGCTCCGATTTTCGATGAACTGAGGGGGAAGCTGGCGCAGTTACAGAAGGTGCTCTACGCGCAGGGAAAGCATAAGATTCTCATTGTGATTCAGGCAATGGATACGGGCGGTAAGGATGGCTGCGTGCGTAAGGTTTTTTCCAGAGTGGATCCGCAGGGGATCAAAGTGACTTCGTACAAAGGCCCTTCTGAGAAAGAATTGGCGCATGATTTTCTCTGGCGGATTCATCAGAATGTTCCGGCGAAGGGTGAAATCGCGATTTTTAACCGGAGTCACTACGAGGACATTGTCGCGGTGCGGGTAAAAGGGCTGGCTCCGCAAGAGGTGTGGGAGAAGCGCTACAAGCACATCATCGATTTCGAGCAGATGTTGGTGGATGAAGGGACGACGATTTTAAAATTCTTCCTCAACATCTCCAAGGAAGAGCAGCGAAAGCGATTGCAATCACGTCTGGATCGGCCCGAGAAGCATTGGAAATTTCATCCCGATGATCTGGCTGATCGGGCGAGGTGGGAGGATTTCATGGAGGCCTATGAAGATGTTCTGGAGAGAACAAGCACGCCGAGTGCGCCATGGTTTGTCATTCCGGCGGACTTTAAATGGTATCGGAACATGTGCGTTTCACAAATCGTGACCCATGCCTTGGAGGGGCTGAATTTGGAGTTTCCCAAGGTGCAATGGGACCCGAGTAAGGTGGTGGTGGAGTAATGAAAACGAGCTCAAAAAGTGCCGTCTCCCTGATCGCCGGTATGGTTTGGATTGTCTGCTTTGTGATCTTGTTGCGGCAGAGTAGGGCTCTTTAAGGAGCTGATCCGTTAAGAGACTCGGGCGTTTCGATGTTCTTTGTTTTCCTGGTGGCGATCATCGGTCCATTGCTGCTGGGGGGAGCGGCGATAGGATTTTGGATTTTGCGAAAGAGCACCCGGCCTCCTGTCCATTGAGAGGAGTGGAAGTCACATTCCACCCTCTATTCCTTCCTCACTTCAAAGAATTGCTTCGTCGCGGCTGGTTCAGGGTTGGTGATTCTGACAATAGTCGTAGTTCCAAGATCACCTGCAATTGAGTCTTCAACTTCCTGCCAATTTTCCAATCCCAGGCTGTTCCAGACTCCATAGCTTTCACCGGCGAGGCTGGTGAATTCTATGACTAATTCATCGCCGTCGATTTCGAAGCCGATGATGTCGATCTCAGTTGATGGCTCTGGCTCTTCTGCAGCAGCAAAATAGTTGTCGAAGGTGCAGTCGGTTGAATTGGCAGGATCGTTTTGGTCGGTGACCACGAAAATCCCACTGGCTCCTGTCGTCCAAGTGCTGTCGGTTGTTTCCATTGTCGCCACTGGTGTGGTGAGATCAGAGAGATCGAAAATTTTGCAAGTGAAGACGTCGCCAGTCCCCTGAAAAACAAGTCTCACCGGCGTTCCAGGATCGAGCGGGACTTCTTCGTCGACCAAGTTGGGTCCTCCCTCATCGGTGATCACGGTAAAAAACATTTGCTGGTCGGTTGGGTTGAAGGTGAACGAGTATCCGTCCAATGTCCCCAGGCCGGGATCTTTTACCCGGGCCAACATTCCGATATTCTGGTCCAGCGATTCGTCGAAATCGACGATGTCAATGGACTGATAAAAGTCGGTGTAGGTGACATCTGCCCGCAATGCTCCGATTCGCGAAGGCCCGAGGGCTGCCTGATTGGGAGAAGTGGCACCCTCCATGCGGTAAGTATTTCCGCCAGGGAAAGAAAACGATCCCGCAGCCCCCACTGCTGCCAGAACATCCACTTCGGTCCAGCCGGTGGAGTTTCCATCGTCGAAATTATCTGTCTGTGAAAAGAGAAGGGGAGATTGGGCAACCAGAAGAATTGAGAGAAGAGGGGTTTTCATTATGAGGATATGAACGAATCCTTGAGGTTTTGTCAATATCCTGAGTATTAGTCAGCTAGGGTTTAAGGTGGAGTAATCTGGATAGGAGGGGAAAGTCTACGAGAATGATAGAGGCTCTCTCACTGTGATTTTGCTAGCTCTGCACCTGGTGTGATCGCTGTTAATATAAGGGCTGTGCAGGGGAGAAACTTGAGTAAATCATCTCCGATTTTCCATAATGGGCCCTCAGTCTTGGCCATTGCCATTCTTGTATGTTTTCCCTTTCTGGCCTGCAAATGGTGGAATACCCGCGAAAAAGGTTGAGTTATTCCCAATCCTGGCCTATTTCCCGCCCGTCGAAGGACGGTTTGGCTCTAATGAAGGGGCTCGGCCGATCCCGATTACCCATAAAATGGCCAACGATTACGGAATTAACCTCGCTGATTACAAGATCAACGACAATGACACCGGAAGTGCAGACTTCCAGATCGCGCTCATGACCCAGCGCATTAAGCATCTCACTGATCACATGGATGATCATAAGAAAGATTTCGCTTCGCGTCGCGGACTTCTCCGCCTCGTGGCACGCCGCCGCAAGCTTCTCGATTACCTCAAGCGTAAGGACGAAGCTCGCTACAAGAAAGTCCTCGCAGGGCTTGGCTTGCGTAAGTAACCACTCTGCATTTCGGCCACGTTGTTCTGCATCGTGGCCGTTTTGCCATGAGGACCATCGCAGTTGATGGGCCTCGCCGACGACATTCCCACCCAAATTCAGACCGGGAGTCGCTCGTCGTTTCAAACCAAAACTCGCCCGGGAGGGTCCCGATGCGAGATACCAAAAACAAGATAATGAGTATACAATCAGTAACGGCCAATGTTGGGCCGAGTCCTCTGGTCATCGAGACCGGAAAATTGGCCAAGTTGGCCGACGGAGCAGTCACAGTCCAGATGGGAGAAACCATCGTCATGGTCTCCGCTGTTTCACAAACCAAGATCCGCGAGGGTCAAACCTGGTTCCCCCTTTCGGTGGAATACAAGGAACGCGCTTCGGCAGCCGGAACATTCCCCGGTGGCTACTTCAAGCGTGAAGGTCGTCCGACCGAAAAAGAGATTCTAACATGCCGCATGACCGACCGTCCGCTGCGTCCTCTCTTCCCCAAGGGCTATCTCTACGACACCCAAATCATCGCTCTCCTTCTGAGTGCCGATCAGGAAAACGACGCCGACGTTCTCGCCATGAACGGAGCATCCGCCGCACTTGCGATTTCCGATATTCCCTTCGCCGGCCCCATTGGTGCCGTTCGCGTGGGACGCATCGACGGAGAATTCGTGATCAACCCGACTTTCGAACAACGTGAAGACAGCGACCTCGACCTCATCTACGTGGGGAACAAGACCGATGTCATCATGATCGAAGGGGCGGCCGACGAGATTCCCGACGCTGAGTTCAAGAAGTCTCTCCACTTCGCCCAGGCCGCCGTTGCGCAGATCGTCGAAGCCCAGGAAGAGCTCGTGAAACTCGCCGGCAAGCCCAAGCGTGACTACACCGTTACCGTGGCCAAGGAAGACCTCCTCGAAATCGGATACGCCGTCGCCGGTGACCGGATCGAAGACGCGATCTACGCCGCCTCCAAGGTGGAGCGTGGTAAGAAAGTGGGAGCCCTCCGCGACGAAGTGGAAGCTGCCATTAAGGAAAAGTTCCCCGAGACCACCGAGTTCGAAATCGAGCAGGTCTTCGAATACATTCAGAAGAAAGCCTTCCGTGTTTCCATCATGGAAAAAGGCGTGCGCGCCGACGGACGGAAACTTCGCGACCTCCGCGAACTCTACGGTGAAGTCAGCACCCTGCCTCGTGTGCATGGATCTGCGATCTTCTCCCGTGGTGAGACCCAGGCCCTCGGAATTTGCACCCTGGCACCTGCCGACGAGAAACTCTACGTCGACAACTACGCCGGTGGTGAAGACTCCAAGAACTTTTTCCTCCACTACAACTTCCCACCATTCTCCGTGGGTGAGACCGGTCGCTTCGGCGGCATGAACCGTCGTGAGATTGGTCACGGAGCACTCGCCGAGCGCTCCATCGCACCAATGCTTCCTTCCACCGAGGACTTCCCATACTCCATGCGGATTTCTTCCGAGGTCATGGAATCGAATGGTTCCACCTCAATGGCGACCGTTTGTGCTGGCACCATGGCTCTTCTTGACGCCGGTGTTCCCATGATCCGCCCTGTTGCGGGGATCTCAACCGGTCTTGTGACCGAGCAGGATGCCGATGGCAACATGACCAAGCACGTTGTCATTCTCGACATCATTGGTTCCGAGGATTTCTACGGCGACATGGACTTCAAACTCTGCGGAACCAGCGAAGGAGTTACCGGATACCAGCTTGACCTCAAGCTTCCCGGAATCCCCCTTGAGATCCTTGAAGAAGGCATCGACCTCGCGATCGTTGGTCGTGGTGATGTCCTCGCCAAGATGGCTGAATCGATCACCGGACCTGCCGAGCTCAGCCCGCATGCTCCTCGTATCGAGACCGTCACGATTCCTCAGGATCGCATTGGCGAGCTCATCGGACCTGGCGGAAAGAACATCAAAGCCATCCAGGCCGAGTCTGGTGCTGAACTGAACATCGAAGATGATGGGACCGTTCACATTTATGCCTCCAAGCAGGAAGGTCTCGAGGCTGCCAAAGCCATGATCGACATGATGTTTGCCGAAGTTGAAATCGGAACGACCTACACTGGCAAGGTTATGAACGTCACCACCTTTGGTGCGTTTATGGAAGTGCTTCCCGGTAAGGACGGACTGGTTCACATCTCCGAGCTTGCTGAAGGCCGCGTCAATCAGGTCGAAGACATCTGTAAGAAAGGTGACGTTATCACCGCCAAGTGCATCGGTATCGATGACAAAGGCCGCGTGAAGATGTCCCGCCGCGCCGCCCTTCGCGAAGGCGGAGGAGAAGAAGCCCCCAAGGCAGACACTCCCTCCGACGACGATGTTCCCCCTTCCGAGGAGGAAGTCGTGACCCTCGGTTAATCGACGTAGCAGTAAAACTTCAAAAGCGCGTCCGGGTGACCGGGCGCGCTTTTTTCGTCCTATGAATGGTCTTGGCTTGGCTAGATTATTTGGCGCGCACGAGGGTTACGGTAAATTCCTCACCGCTTTCTTCGAAGGAGCCTGTTATTTCGATGGTGTCCTCGTCCACCCGGTGGTGCTTGATTTTCATGGTCCCTTCATCGCCGGTTTCGGAGACGAAGGATAATTCGAGCACGGCGTCTTCTCCGTCCATGCTCCATTTGCCAATACTTCCGCCGCCTTTATTATTTCCGCCCATCATGAAGACTTCTTCAGTGTCCGGATTGAAGCCCATGAGTGAGATGCTCTTTGTTTCGCCCATCTTGGAATTTACCTCGATGAGTTTATTTTTGAATTTCCAGGTGTAGACGACTTTCACCTGCTCACCCTTGGTTTCAGAGTCCACCCAGGTTCCGAGAATCCCCCTCCAATTAACGGAATCAAGAGCTTCTCCCAGGTCAGCCCCCTGGGCGGGAGTGGGCAGTCCGGTGACCGCAACAGTTGCGATGCCGATGAGAGTGAGAAAAGAACGACAAAGTTGAGTCATAGTAGATTTCATGGATGATCAAGCTACGGGAAAGCCCTCCTCTGTGAAGGAAAAATTTGAGCGGAAAGTCAGATCTAAGGACCTGAGATTTTTCTATGATGGATAAAGGAGCCCTGAATGGGACTACTTGGAATCGAGTGCCCAAGCGATTCCGTTGGCGAGAAGGTCGAGGTATTCCTTGGTCTCCATCGTTGAATTGTGATGGCCGAGCGTGGTGCCGAAAACGCGGCCTTTGCCATACTCGTTGACCCAAATGCACACCTGGGCTTCTTTGACTTTTCCGTTGTCGCCCTTGGCGAGGACGGTTGCGGTGTCGAGAACCTCGTTGACGTTATAGAGTTCCCCGTTGGGGGTTTTCCAACCGTCGGGCAGGTCTTTCGTCACGGGGTGCTCGATTGTCTTGGCAACTGTGATAGGAGCTTTCGGGCCATGGTTGCGGGAGCGCACACCGAGGAATTTGACCCAGGTTTTTTCGTCGCCATCCTTGGCTTTCACCTTCCAATGGAACGAATGCATGGTGCAGTGAAGGACGACGGCGGGGATCCCTTTTTTGTGGACCGCGGCCACTGAATCGATAAACGCTTCGTCAGCCTCCTTGGCATGGCATAGGTTGTAGACGACGATGTCGTAGCCCTTGGCCCAGTCTTTCTTACTGAGGTTGGCTTTGCATTCCTTGGCGCTCTTGTCGTGGATAATGGTCCACTCGATGTTGAGTCGCTTGCTGAGCCCTTCGCTGATGATTTTCTTTTGGGTTTTGTAATCGTGATAACCTTCGCCGGTCACCATGAGCGCTTTGATCGTCTTTTTCTCATCCGCTTTATTTTCACCGGATGAGATGGCGAAGCCAGCCACGGCAATAGCGATGACAAGCGGGAGGAGGGTACGGAGATTTTTGAATCGTTTCATGGGAATTGAAGCAATGGGTCTGACTTTGATGCGGCCAAGGAGCAAGGAAGAAAAGTTGAAGCTGGAAATTATGAAAGGACCGACTCTTATTGTGCGTCCCGATATTACGATCATGCAAAACACTGTCCTAACCCTGCTGCTCACTACTGTCCTGGCTTCAGTTGCCTTCTCCGCCACAGCCGGCGTTCCCCCTGAACTGGAATCGACCGAATTCTCCAAAGCTGACATCACTCCTTGCCCGGCCTGTTTATGCGCGGCTCCGACCGGGGAGCTTTTTGTCGGGGTTGACCTACTCGGTTCGCTCGGAAAAGGCCCCGGGAAAGGCCGCATCGTCCGCCTGGTCGATACGGACAATGATGGCGTTGCCGACAAGCACAGCGTGTTTGCGAAAGTGGACAACCCTCGCGGTCTTATCTCTGTCGGCACCAAGCTCTGGGT
Organism: Verrucomicrobiaceae bacterium TMED86; assembly: GCA_002172625.1. GTDB lineage: Bacteria > Verrucomicrobiota > Verrucomicrobiia > Verrucomicrobiales > Akkermansiaceae > SW10. The sequence goes on from NHEN01000053.1 coordinate 15,350, forward strand.
GCTGCACACGGTCATTCCGGAGAGCACCGGAAAACTCACCGGGATGCACGTGTCATTATTCGAGGACAAGGACTGGGATGGTGTCGCTGATGGACCGGGTAAGATTTTGCTCTCCAATGTCAGCCCGCCAAAGCACAATCAGGATCGCGGTGCCGACCACACCACGAATGGCTTCCGTCTCGGTATCGATGGATGGATCTATATCGCGGTTGGGGATTTTGGAATCCATGGAGCCAAAGGAACCGACGGCACCGAGTTGACGATGCTCGGAGGCGGGGTGGTTCGCTTTCGTCCCGATGGCTCAGAGATGGAGGTCTACACACACGGGCTGCGCAATATTTACGATGTCGCTATTGATCCGCTCATGAATATCTACACCCGTGGAAATACAAATGATGGCGGGGGATGGAACGTGCGCTTTATTCACCACATCCAAACGGGTGAATACGGCTACCCGATTTTGTTTAAGAATTTCACCGATGAAATCATCCCGGCGCTCGTTGATGTCGGCGGGGGCTCGGGAACGGGAGCGATGTTCCTTCAGGAAGAAGGGTGGCCGGAGAAGTTCACCAACGTTGCGGTCATGTGCGATTGGGGGCGAAGTCAGGCCGTGATTCATCGCCTCACTCCCGATGGGCCGAGTTTCACCCAGGAGCCTGAGACCTTCATCAAGTTACAACAAATCACCGATGTTGACACCGACGCTTCCGGGAGACTCTATGCTGGGGCTTGGGCTGGTGCGGGCTACAAGGGAAATCCTGGAAAGGGTTGGGTCTCGCGTATTGTTCCCAAGAATTGGGAATACAAGCCTTTTGCGAATCCGGCGACACTCAAGGATAGTGCTTTGGTTTCCTTATTGCGAAGCCGCAGTGCCACCGCGCGCCTCGCAGCGTCACAGGAGTTGATCGGCCGACCTGCCGCAGCCAAAGCGGTCGCTTCCGTTGCCGTTGATAAAACCGCACCCACCGACTCCCGTGTCGCCGCGATTTTCACCTACAAGCAGATGGCCGGGGAGAAAGCCGTTCCCGGGCTGAGCAAGCTGGCTAAAGATGACCCCGCCGTGCGTGAGTGGGCGATCCGTGCTCTCGCAGATCGAAAGACCCAGCTTGGCGGCCTCACCAAAGACCTCTTCATTACGGCACTCCGAGACAAGAATCCGCGTGTTCAGGTCGCCGCCGCGGTGGCGCTTGGCCGGCTCGGTGACAAGTCTGCTGCTGCCGACCTGCTTGCGATTGCCAAATTACCCGGAGTGGAAAAAGAAGAAGCCGTTGCCGCACCCAAACCTCCCGCTTTCCAAACCAAGGCGGTCAAGGGACATAAGACTCATAAGGTTGATGTTGATGTCAGCAAATGGAAGAAGCTCTATCTCGTCGTCAATGACGGAGGAGATGGCGACGGCGAAGATCACGGAGCTTGGTTTAACCCGGTATTCGTCAGTGCCGACGGTCGAGAGGTCAAACTTTCCTCGCGTAAATGGAAGACCGCCAAAAGCGGGTGGGGAAAAATTGGATTCGGAATCAGTGCCACTGGAAAACCTTTGAAGTCGGGAGACGGCAAGGCGCAGCCGGATGGCCTGGGGACTCACGCAAATTCGACCATCGTCTTCGATGTGCCGAAGGGTGCTGTCAGGTTTAAGGCGCAGGCAGGACTTGCCAATACTTCCAAGGGTAAGGGGAAAATCCAGTTCGCTGTTTCTGATTCGATGCCCTCCTTTGCTGGCGCGGGCAATTCGAAAGAGGGGCCACACGCTACGCCAAACTCACCAATCATCCTGCCCCACGTTGCGGTTAAGGCCTTGGTCGACCTGGAGGCGATCGAAGCCTGTCTCGATGCCGTCGGCAGCGTCAATAGCCGTTCCGCGCTCTGGGCCTTGCGCAAGATTCACGATACCAAAGTGGTGGATGGTCTGATTGCAAAATACAACACGTCTTCGGAGGAAAGTCTCAAGGCTGACATTCTTGCCACACTCATTCGCATCTATCAGATCGAGGCGCCCTACGACGGCTCATGGTGGTGGAGCACCCGCCCGGATACCCGCGGGCCTTATTACAAGCCGATCAAATGGGAAGGTTCGAAGAAGATTGGAGACTTCGTGAAGGCTCAGTGGAGCGCTGGTGAACACCGCGATATCATTGTGGCCTACAACGCCAAAACCCGATCCGCAATCAAAGGCGTCGACGTGGCCTCGATCGCCAGCGCTCCCGTCAAGCCAGTTGGACCCAAGGTTGACCTGTCAGCCATCGCGCGAGCCAAAGGCCAGGTCGGGAAGATGTCGATCGAAGACGTGATGCTCGCCCTTGACAATGTGAAAGGGAAGGTCAAGCGGGGAGAAGAGCTCTTCACCCAGCAGGGATGTATCGCGTGCCACACTACTGACGCGAAGCAACCCGCCAAGGGACCCTTCATGGGGCAGGTCGGCGCGGTGTTGACCCGCGAGCAGATCGCCGAATCGATTCTCAAGCCGAATGCCTCCATCTCGCAGGGCTTCGCTACCGTTTCGGTCGAAACCAAGGATGGCAAGGCGCTGGTGGGATTCATCACCGCGCAGACAGCCGACAAGGTCGAGATGCGCGACATCGCCGGACAAGTCCATACCGTCAAGGTTGCCAATATCAAAAGCAAACATGAGCTTGAGACCTCGATGATGCCGGCTGGTCTGGCCAATTCGCTGAGTATGGAGGACTTCGCTTCCTTGATCGCTTATCTAGCGAGTCAGAAGAAATAATCTGAGATGAGACCAGGAGGGAAGAGGGAACTGCTGGCTCGCCATGGGCTCAGAGGCAGGATAGCTTGTCTGTCTCCAGCCTTTCATGTTTCTC
>NHEN01000054.1 GCA_002172625.1 Verrucomicrobiaceae bacterium TMED86
CATTCGTGGCGTAGAACAACTCAACCCCGAGCGAGCCGATCGGCTCCATCCCAGGATCCTGGGCAAAGAGATCAGCAATCAGCAGGGCAGATGCAGAGATGAGTGCGAGGAATTTCATAAATTGAATTACTGGAGGCGACGTTCTTCAGACTTCAAATACCGGGCAGGCAAACCTGTGGTGCGGTCAGCTCTGGAAAAATCGATATCATCACTAATGGCCGCGATTCCCTCGACGACAATCGCAGAGACATTGCCATCCGCATCGGCGATGACCTCGGCGGTGAGTGATTTCTCCGCAAAATACACGTTCGGTAGCTCCTCTGATTTCTCAGACGAACCCGCAGCCCCACCATCGGCGAGCCCACCATTTCCTTGAGGAGACATTCTCTGTCCGGCGAAGAAGGCCAGAACCAAAGCAAGAGCCCCGACCGGCGCCCAAGCCCATCGCAAAGACTCCCACCATCGTGCCGCTTTTTCCGCAGGGCGCTGGGCTGCAATTTCCAGATCAACCTTACGCATCAGCTGACTGTTAAAAAAGTCAGGGTATGGCGGCTCCACCGATTTGGGAATTTCGCTTTGCAAGACAGCGGTCACTTCCTTCGCACCGGTCAATTCGGCTTCGAGTTCAGGATCTGCGGCAAACAGCTCATCGAGTTGACTCTGTTCCTCATTGTTGAGGCGTCCATCAACCCATTTCACAAAGAGTTCTTCAGTTTGTTCCTTTTTCATCACTGAGTAGGGATTGTAGTTTTTTACGTGCGTAATAGAGGCGACTCATCACCGTTCCAAGAGAACATTCCATTACTTTGGCGATTTCCTTGTAATCAAGGCCTTGAACTTCACGGAGAACGATCGTTTCGCGGTGTTCAGTATTTAATGTGGCTAGGGCTCGATTGATTTTCGATCCCAGTTCGCTATTTTGCAGCGCTTCATCAGGCCGCGCCTGATAAGCTGGCGAAGTTCTCGCTCCAGCCGCGATATCCGACTGATTGAGAATCCCGTCATCGAGTTCTCCGGCGCCATCAATCTTGCGTTTGCGCAGCCAATCATAGACCACATTGTGGGTGATACGGTAAAGCCACGTCGAAAATTTGGCCCGTGCCTCGAATTTTGGCAGCGCTTTCCAAACTTTGAGAAAAACTTCCTGGGACAAATCCCAGGCGTCGGCCTCGTTTTTAATCATATTTTGAACCATGGCATAAACCTTTCCACGATGGCGTGTCACCAATGACTCGAAAGCGCTGGAATCTCCTCCCTGGCAGGCCTTAATCAGTTCAAGATCAGGGATTTCCTGATCCGACGAACCTGCATCGGGAGAAGCACCAATTGGTGCCATCACAGACTTTGACGTGGTCCATCGTAAAAAATTCATCAACGAAGGCTAAGTTTAGCGAATAATTTTTAAACTGACCAACCTTTTCCCTGAGACTGGTACTTGCAAATCAAATGACTGGGGACAAATTCGGCCCGAACGATGGGCCTGAAAATCATGATTAACTTTGCTCTCAGCGCCGATGGGAAGATTTCCACCCGCGCCAAGACACCCGCCCACTTCACTTCGAGGCTGGATTTAGAACGACTTCATGACATCAGAAAACAGGCCGATGCCATTCTAGTGGGCCGGAACACCCTGGAAGCCGACCAAATGACGATGGCCATCCACGGTCTACCGCCACAAGAACAACCCTGGCGCTGTGTTATCACGGAAAAAGGCCTCCTTGACCCCCAACATCCCTTTTTCCAGTCCGAGGGAGGCCCTCGTCACATTATCACTTCAAGTATCGCTGATCTCTCGTCATTTCCCGCCACTATTCACCAACTCGATCTTGCCGAGTGGTTGCATTGGCTCGATCACGAGACCCAGATTGAAACACTTCTCTGTGAGGGAGGAGGAAGCTTGGTTAAAAATCTCTTCCAACTGAATTTGGTGGATACCATTCATCTCACTCTGGCCAGCCACTCGATCTTTGGCGGTCAAGAAGCTCCGAGCATCACCGGACTCCCCGGAGACTACCTCCCCGCGTCGAGGCACTACCGTCTGGAGATTCTCGAAGAAGGAGCTGAAGGCGAATTTTTCCTCACTTATCAAAAAGGATAAGGCTTTCCACTTTTCCTTTTTCCCACATGGACTATCTTCCCCCAGACCCTTTCGATTCATGCGCCGTCGCCGCACCTTTTTCCTTATCCTGATCCTGTCGCTGACCTATGTTGGCGGGCAGCTTTGGGATATCCATCGCGTGGGTCATCTCGACCGGAACCGAACTGCCGACTGTGCCATTGTCCTGGGGGCCGCCGCATGGCATGACAAACCATCTCCGGTTCTCAGAGAACGACTCAACCACGCCATCGAACTTTTCAAATCAAAGAGAGTCAAAGCCCTAATTTTAACAGGCGGGTTTGGAAAGGGCGCGGACTTCTCCGAGTCCAAAGTCAGCTTCGATTACTGCCTTTCCCAAGGAATGCCGGCATCGGCGATTCGTGTGGAATCTGAATCAACTAAAACTTACGAAAACCTTTCCGAAGCCAAAAAAATCCTTCAGAAAGAAGGATGGAAAACTGCTCTTCTGGTAAGTGACCCATGGCACTTAAAACGAGCCCGACGCATGGCGGACGACCTCGGAGTCAAAGTCTATGCCTCAGCCACAAAATCGACACGATTCCAATCCACTGAAGCCAAGGCTAGGTTTCTCTTCCAGGAATTCTATATGTATCATTACTACCTCCTCACTGGAGAATAGCGGCGGACTAACAGAGCTTCCGATGGAGCCACTGAAAGGGCAACACTCCACACTTCGCCGCAAGAGAAATCCCCTTACGCCCAATGGGATTTGTAAGAATACGATGTAAGCTCAGTGCCAACCGGACGCGGCGCCCAAAACGCTCCTCAAGATTGAGCTGAATATTATTACGGGTCGTATCCCAAGCTGCACCCTGCTGCGCATAAATCATCAATGGCTCCAGTGCGCATTCCGCAGATTCAAAGGCCATCGACATTCCATTCCCCGTAAAGGGAGGAATCATTCTCTCCGCGTCTCCAAGCACGCACAGTTCATGCTCCACTTGCTGACTTCCCAATCGAAACCCACTAATTCCTGTAAGGGATTTTTGATTCATCTCTCCCCCCCGTAGTCGATCAACCAGCTTCTCCAACCCGCACTTACCCAGAGCATTGAGTAAAGGGTTTCCCTTTCCCATCTTCGCCCCTCGAAAAAGACCACAAACATTGATTTTGGAGCCATCCCCTTCTATCGGAGTCAGTCCAACATAACCTCCATTCCCCAGATGCATCTCCAAATACCCATCGAGGGGAACGCCGTCAAAGTGAGCCTTCAATCCCAACCAAGGCGTGCCCTTTTCCAACTTTCTGCCAGCTGTCCAAACCCGTCCTTCCATGGCCTCCCTGTCAACACGGTCGTTGACGATTAACTCACCTCCCGATCGCTCAAATTCCTGCCTTAAGCGTTCGTCCATTTCCCATCGGGACATCCCAAGAGCGGGCTTGGATAGCTGCGCTTCCAGAATCTTCTCATCTCCCACCCACCATCGCGTTTTCTCGTGCTGCAAGGCATCGGAAAACAAGTGAGCAATGCCCAGATTCTCCAAGGTCTCAATGGTCACTCCATTAATAAATTCCCCGCAAACCCGATGTCGTGGATAGGTGGTTGCTTCGCGCAGAATTACTGGGACCTCCCTCCTCCGCATGGCAATCCCCAGCGCAAGCCCGGCCAACCCGCCTCCCACAATTTCGATCTGCTTCATTCCCGCCACGCCACTACACGAATTCCGCCGAAAAACGACAGCTCTTCCCGCCATTGCCAACGCTCTCCCAACTGCAACAATGCGGAAAGCTCCCCTCTCCGAAACCCCGCCCGAATACTCACCATCATGTCATGTTTTGTCACCGCGTTGATCGCAGGCCAAAGAAGACTTCCTTGAAACAGCGAGCGACATGAACGATATGGCTCGACCGCGACAAACTTTTTCCGGGTGCCAATCAAACCACCAAGCCGCTTTAATTGTTTATCGTCGAAATGATGGAGAATCAAATTTCCCACAACGGTGTCTCCGGGACAATCGGGCATCGTTTCAAAAAGATCTCCCTGCTTCCAATCAACTTCGAGACCCCGGGGCTTCCTCTGAAAATCCAATCCCGTCACCTTTCCAGTATTGCTCAACTTGCCCGTCAGTTCTCCCGTCCCTGCACCCAATTCCACCATGGACTCCCCTTCCTCAATTTGCCTTTGAATCCACCCCTCATTTCCCATGAACCAGTTGATCATACGAAGATCCCGACGACTCCGAATGGCCGTCGGGTCGTCGCTGGAGAGTTCGTCCAATAACTCTGGCTCAACCACTCGCTTCATGAAACCTTAGATAACGCCGCTTTCTCATTGGTCAAGACAGCCTCTCTTCATTATGTTTCCGCCATGACGACAGCCACCGAAAAAGCGCAGGTTCTGGTTGATGCACTTCCCTATCTGCAACGATTCCGGGGTAAAACCTTTCTGATCAAAATGGGAGGGTCCGCAATGGACAACCCCGGGCTAGTCCGTGAAGTCATGAGAGATATCGTTTTTCTAGAGAATGCCGGAATTAGCCCCGTCATCGTTCATGGTGGCGGAAAAGCTATCTCCGCAGCGATGAACGAAGCCGGGCTCGAAGCCAAATTTGTCGGGGGATTCCGCATCACTACGCCCGAGGCCATCAAGATTGTCGAAGAAACCCTGCATCAAAGCATCAACGCGGGACTTGTTAAGACAATCAACGAATTCGGCGGAAAAGCCGCTTCAATCCACGGACTTTCAGTGTTTACAGCCAAACAACTGTTCGGAAAAGACGACTCCGGAGCCCCGGTTGACATCGGAAGGGTCGGCCAAGCCACCTCCTGCCACACCGAAGACATTCTCTACGCCATCAGTGCCGGATTGGTTCCAGTCATTTCCCCGCTCGGAAAGCACGAAGAAACAGGAGAACCCCACAACATCAACGCGGATTTGGCCGCAGCAGCCCTTGCCTGCGCCCTCAAACCAGCCAAATTGGTATACCTTTCCGACGTTCCGGGCCTGCTTCGCGACCCATCCGACCCATCCACTCTCATCGAGTCAGTCAGCAGTGCGGAAGCGCAGAAGCTAATCGACGACGGCACTATCTCCGGAGGGATGATCCCAAAAATCACCTCTGCTTTGGAAGCCCTCGAGAGCGGAGTTGAAAAGGTCCACTTCATCGATGGCCGCACTCCGCACACTCTTTTACTCGAAATTTTCACCCAATCGGGAATCGGAACCGAGATTAGATAATTCGGCATTCTTAACTAATGTTTGTTCTTCTCGATTTCTTTGCTATTTAGTTTTTAGCGATGCCGAACAACGCCTTCACTTTCCTTTCCACCCTCGCACTCAGTTTCTTTTTGGTGAGTTGTTCGGGGAAGCGAACTCCCGACTACAACCCCGCCATTGGCCCCTTTGACGAAGACGGAAATTACATCGAAGCCTGGGCTGACAATCCGCCCAAGAGAAATCGCTTCTGGTTCAGCAAGAAAAAGACCGAAGAGCCCAAAGTCGTTGAAAATGAGAAACCAACGCGCCAGGTTTACAAAAAACCAAAACAGGCAACACGCCCGGCACCGAAACCGACATACCGCCCCAAGCCTAAGGTTAAACCAAAACCGGTCAGGGTGAAGCCGAAGTCACGCCGTCATACAGTTGTAAAGGGCGATACTCTCTACGGACTCTCCCGGAAATACGGAGTGAGCGTCTCGGCGATTCAAAGGGCGAACAAATTAAGCGGAACCAACATCCGAATTGGTGCCACTCTCCTGATCCCGGCCAAGTAAAGCGACTTGCTATCAAAATCATTCGCGAACACCTTGATTGAGATGATTCGGTCGCTGCTCGTTCTCACTTTGGCTTTTGTGCAAACCACCTCCGCCTACGATGCCCAATTGGACGGCCCCGGCCTCGATGTCGCGCTGATTTCAGAGTCCCGTAGCATTACGCCCGGTGCTCCCCTCACCATCGGGTTCCACATTCATCACCACGCCGGCTTCCACACCTACTGGAAAAAACCGGGAATGGTCGGAGTTCCCACTTCCCTCGAATGGAAACTGCCGCAAGGCTTCACGGCTTCCGAAATCAGATGGCCCTATCCTGAGAATACCTTTATGGCGGAATACCCCTGCCATGGTTACGAGCGAGACGTCACCTTACTGGTCACGCTCACTCCTCCCGCCAAGATCGAAACAAAAACCGTCACCCTGAAGGTCGATGCCAATTGGATGTGCTGTGCGCGAGGCTGTTTTCCTAACTTTCAATCGTTCGAACTCACTCTCCCCGTCACTCGAAAACCCATTCCCGACCCTCACGCCACTGCGCTCATCAATACCGCCAGTAAGGAGATCCCCAAAACAAACCCCAAGCTGATATGCTCGATCCAGGGTCATCAACAAATCGAATTGAAGTTATCCTCCCCGGCAATTCCCAAGTCAAAAAAGGTCTACTTCTTTTCCAGCGACGGACAGGTCTCTTCGGATCAACCGCAAAAAATCAGCCGGGGAACCGACGGCTCTCTCATCCTCACCATGCCGCGATCCGAGTTCTCTCCAAAAAAATTCACAAGCCTCCCCGGCGTCCTCAAAATCGAAAAGCAATTTTTTAAAATTAATCCGGCTTACCCCAAGGGCTGAGCTGGTTTACTCAGCTAAAAAACCCGTCAACGGGCTCGTCGCAGAAGCCGATTCCATCACCTCGGGAAGTCCCAATTCGTAGGCCTCCCGGCCCGCTTCGACTGCTTTCTTAAAAGCCTCTCCCATGCGACAAGGATCCGAGGCAATTGCAATCGCTGTATTGACAAGAACCGCATCAGCACCCAATTCCATCGCTTCCGCGGCGTGACTCGGCACGCCAATCCCTGCATCAACCACGACCGGGACCTCGGCCTGATCAATAATGATTTGAATCTGATCACGGGTCGAAATTCCACGGTTACTTCCAATGGGCGCGCCCAATGGCATTACCGTCGCGACCCCGACCTCTTGCAGCCGTTTTGCCAAGACTGGATCGGCATTTATATAAGGAAGAACGGTAAAGTCCTCCTTCACCAATTGTTCCGCCGCTTTAAGCGTTTCAATCGGATCGGGCAGTAAATAAGTCGGATCCGGATGAATCTCCAACTTCACCCACTTCGGCAACCCCGCCGCTGCTGCCAATCGAGCCAAACGAATCGCCTCTTCGGCATTCATCGCCCCGCTGGTATTTGGCAAAAGCAAATACTTCTTGGGATCAATGAACTCGAGAATATTGGAAAAAGGATCGTTCTGGCCACTAAGATCGGCCCGCCGCAAAGCTACGGTCACAATCTCAGTTCCACTCACAGCCAGAGCATCACGCATTTGCTCGTGGGAGGAAAACTTACCCGTCCCAAGCATGAGACGGGAAGAAAACTCCCGCCCGGCAATGACCAATGGTGATGCCATGAAATTAGTTAAGAAGGAATGAGGTCTGAAACAGCCTCACGCTCGTCGGAGAGCTCAGCAACAGAAGCGTCGAGTTTGCCCTGGGAAAATTCATCAAGCTCAACGCCCTGGACCACTTCCCAATTCGATCCGTCGGTGCGGATGGGCATGGAAGCAATCAAGCCTTCAGGAATGCCATACGATCCATCGGAACAAACCGCGACGCTCGTCCAGTCTCCCGCAGGAGTTTCAGTGGTCAACGAACGCACGGTATCCACGACGCCATTCGCAGCCGAAGCCGCTGAGCTTGCTCCACGCGCCTTGATAATCGCAGCACCTCGCTGCTGCACGGTGCTGATGAATTCACCTTCAAGCCAAGCACGATCGGAGATGACCTCGGGAACAGGCTGTCCGTTAATCTTGGCATTGGTGAAGTCAGGATACTGGGTCGCCGAATGGTTGCCCCAAATACAAAGATTACTCACGGTGCTGCTATGCACCCCGGCCTTGGCTGCGAGCTGGCTCTTGGCACGATTTTCATCGAGACGAGTCATGGCAAAAAACTGCTCCTTGGGAACTCCGGCAGCGTTATTCATCGCGATCAGGCAGTTTGTGTTACAGGGATTTCCCACAACAAGCGTGCGAACGTTCGATGCCGCATTGCCCGCGATGGCCTGCCCTTGACCAGTGAAAATCTTTCCGTTGATTCCAAGAAGATCATTACGCTCCATACCCGGGCCACGTGGCACTGATCCAACAAGAAGAGCCCAGTTGGTTCCGCGGAATCCCTCCGCCAAATCACAGGTGGGAACGATTTCGTTGAGGAGGGGAAAGGCACAGTCATCGAGCTCCATGACGGTGCCTTCGAGAGCACCCATCGCAGGCTCAATCTCAATCAAACGGAGATTTACCGGCTGATCCGGCCCAAACATGGAACCTGAGGCGATACGGAAAAGAAGAGCGTAGCCAATTTGTCCGGCGGCTCCGGTCACTGAAACGGTGATGGGATCTTTCATTGCTGGGAATTCCTTAGCGCCCCCGCCCCTCCCGGTCAACTATGGGTCGAGGAATTTCCCACTCAGCTCGATTACAAGGGCCAAATCACCGGAATCAGGAAGCTCGCAACAACCCACAAGACCAAGGCCAGCGGCAGCCCGGCGCGGAAGAAATCCCCAAACTTGTAACCACCTGCGCCATACACGAAGGTATTTGTTTGATATCCAATCGGAGTGGCAAAACTCGCCGATGAGCCAAACATCACCGCCGCCACGAATGGCCGGGGATCAACACCAAGCTCATAAGCGACAATCATCGACAAAGGAGTGAGCAAGGCTGCCACGGCATTGTTGCTCACCATTTCGGTCATCACCGCGGCGAGCAGATAAACAATGGCAATCATCAAACGAGGATCCATTCCCTGCATGATCCCAACCACTTTGAGCGCCATCAACTGCGCCACTCCGGAATAATCCATCGCCTGCCCCAGCCCCAGCATTCCAAAAATCAAAAAGAGAACCTTCCAATCGATCGCCTCATAAGCCTCCGAGGGCTCCAAACAACGAGTCACCAAAACAAAAAACGCCGCCGAGAGCGCAATCAAGACGATGGGCACTTTCGGAATCAATCCAACTCCACCAAGCATTCCAATGATCATAAAGGCGAGGATCGCCAGAATTGCGAACGGCGCTTTCTTCGGCCTCACTGTTATCTGCTTCGGCTCACTTAGGTTAATGAAATCCTTCAGCTGAAAAAGCTGCTGCATCCGGCGTCCCGAACCCTGAACCAGCAAGGTGTCACCAAAGGCCAGCTTAACGTCTTCGAAGCGCTCCTGAAGATTCCTTCCCCGACGGTGAACAGCAACAATGAGCACCCCAAACTGCTGACGGAAGTTCAACTCCTTCAAGCTCTTTCCGGCCATCGTGGAATCCGGACCGATAATACCTTCCATCAAGACCGCCGACTCGGTTCGGATCCCCTCGAGCCCCAGATCTTCCTCAGCCTTCAGACTGACTCCGGAATCCTCCCCAAGGTTCATCAAGCCTTGCAGTTTTCCTTTAAGAATAATCTCGTCGCCCTCTTTAAAAATAACCTCATCAAGGGATTTTTTAAGTCGCTGCCCATCCCGAATGATGTCAAGAACCCGCGCCTTTTTCAACTTCTTCATCGAGCTATCGATGAAGTTTTGGCCAATCAACGGTGAGCCCCTCGAAACAATGGCGTAGGTAATATACTCCCTCGAAGACTCACTATCGATCAGCGTGGCCAGGGTCGCCCGATCCGGGAGGACCTTTTTCCCAAAGAGCACCAAATAGACAAAGGTCACGAATACGAAGACAATCCCCAGCGGAGTCACGTCGAACATCTCGAAAACCACATCCGGATCCCTCTTGGCCGCGATTCCCGAAGCTACGAGATTGGTGGAGGTTCCGATGATCGTCATCGTCCCGCCTGCAATCGCGGCATACGAAAGCGGAATCAAAAACCGGGACGCCATCCAATCCTTGCGACGGCAAATCGCCAAAACAATCGGGAGAAATACCACCACGACAGGTGTGTTGTTCATGAAGCCCGACAAACCGGCTACCACGAGAATCATCACCACCAACATCCTCGTCGGACTGGTCCCGGCGGTCTTTTCAAACCAATAACCAAGCGTCTCGATGACTCCGGTTCTCTCCAGGGCCTCGCTCATGACGAACATGCAAGCCACCGTGATCGGCGCGGGATGAGCAAAGACCCTCAAGGCATCTGCTTGAAACTTTTTCATTGCAGCCGCCAATTCATCCCCGGTCAATTCCGGAGAAGGGGCAGCCACCGCAATCGGCAAGACTCCGATCAACACACAAATTACCAACGCCCCAATTGCAACGACCTCAGGCGAGAGCCATTCTTTGACGAAGCTCGCGAACACGACGATCACGAGGATGCCGAGTGCGATTTGCTGCCAGGTTTCTACCATCAGTTTCGGAGTTCAGTGTGCCCCGACACGTGCACAGGGAAAAGATCTTTGGTAAAGTGATTTTTACTCCCAAATCGCAAACTTCATTGCTCCGAACATCATCTTTCTAACCTCAGACCGTGATACTTTCAACCTTCCCTGCCATTCCTCCCAATTCGCACCCTCCAGCAATTCCAAAGTTCTTCGCCCGATCATCGCCGGCAGAATCGTCGCAAAACGCATCCGTTTACCATGTAAGGCCCGCGCGTATTTCTCCGCGGAATCGAGCCCTGCTGAGGCTTCTTCAATCCACTTCCCCCGCAAGACCATCAATTCCTCTTTCTCAGGCCTCCCCTCTCCTGGGAGATAACAGCGTCCATTCTCCAGGTCCTCGGCCACATCCCGCAGAATATTGATCAGCTGCAAGCTCCTCCCGAAATCCCGTCCCCACTCCAGCATCTGCACCTCCGACTCCGAAGCGAAATCCTCATTACATCCAAGTCCCAATTCTGTCCAAAACTCCCCGACACACCCGGCAACCTGATAAGTATATCGGCGCAATTCTTCATCCCCATCCAGTCGCACCAGCCCATCACCTTCAAATCGCACCAAATCCCAACTCTGCCCCTCGGTAATAATCCCCACCACCTTCCGCACCGAATTCTGCTGCCACTCCGGCAACTCCACAATCGCATCGAGGCATTCATTGGCTCGAACCACCAATCGCTCTTCGCCCTCGCTCAGCCCAGTGAGCCGATCCAAGCCTCCCAGCCAATCCCGCTTCCCTGCCTCCATCGAATCCCTAAACTCGGCCAGCAAACTTTTCCGGTCCTCCGGTGAAGCCCCACCCGCATCCGCAATGGTATCGCTCAGCCTCGCCAACAAATAGCCCAAACTCGCCGGAGCTCGAAATCCCGGCGGCAAAAAACGAAGACTCAGGTAGAAAGAACGCGAAACATCCTTCAAAACCTTCGTTGCGAGACCGGATTGCATTGCCACAAGCAAGTCTTCCCCCAAAATCGGCCCGCCGACAAGCCTGTGCATTTATATCTCCACATCCCCTTCTGCCACCGCATCTGCCCCTACTGCTCGTTTTACAAGCATACTCCGGGCAAAACCGACCTTGGCGCGTTCGTTCAAGCTCTCATCAGGGAAGCCCAGTTCTTCGCCCAAAAGAACCTCGCTCCCCTCAAAACAATCTACTTCGGTGGAGGCACTCCCTCCATGCTCTCGCCGACTCACCTGCGAACTCTCTTCGAAGGCCTCCACGCGAACTTTGACTTTTCCCAAATCGAAGAAATCACCCTCGAAGCCAATCCGGCCACTTTCACCGAACGCACCGCCGCCCTCTACGAAGAGCTCGGCGTGACCCGCGTCTCTCTCGGCATCCAATCCTTCCTTGGAAAACACCTCGAAACACTCGGCCGCGAACACAACCCCATGCAGGCCATCCAATCGGTTCATCTCCTCCGTGAAGCCAGCTTACTCGAAGTCAACATCGACCTCATCTTCTCCGTTCCCGGCCAAAACCTCGTCGATTGGGAAGACACCCTCACCCAGGCTCTCGCCCTTCAACCCGACCACATCTCCGCCTACAATCTCACCTACGAAGAAGACACCGCCTTCTTCGAGCAATTCAAAAAGGGCGACTTCATCGACGACCCCGAACTCAACGCCAAGATGTTTTCTCTCGCCGACGAAATGCTCGTCGGTGCCGGATTCGAACACTACGAAACGTCCAACTACGCTCTCCCCGGCTATCGCTCCCGCCACAATCAAGGCTACTGGACCGGCAACGACTACCTCGGACTCGGCCCTTCCGCCGTCTCCACCCTCAATCGCGAACGCCACCAAAACGTCTGCGACACCTCGGCCTATCTCCAGCGAATCAACTCCCTCGGCCACGCCCAGGACTCCGCCGAATCCCTCGACGACGAAGCCTGGCGTCTCGAACGCCTCGCCCTCATGCTCCGCACGATTGAAGGTCTCCCCCGCGAGTTCCTCACCGAGGAAAACCAAGCTATCATCGCCCAACTTACTCAACAAGGCCTCCTCGATCTCACCGACACGCACCTCCGCCTCACCGGCGAAGGCCCGCTCCTCGTCGATTCGATCGCCAGTGAACTTGCCTAAACCGTCAGATCGCTTATAGCCACACCAAGCCATGCTCAACAAGCTCTACCCTGCCGCCCGCGCCCTTCTCTTCAAAATCGATGCCGAGAAAGCCCACCATCTCTCCATGGCCGGACTGCGGACGATGGAGAAGCTATGCCTTTTGGAGAAA
>NHEN01000055.1 GCA_002172625.1 Verrucomicrobiaceae bacterium TMED86
GCCGCGAACGAGCCTGAGAAAATCCTTTACGCTTTGAAGGACCTCGTTGGCGATCCACTCGACGATGGTTCCATTGACAATTTCAGGGCTGGTCAACTCACCGGGTGCCGGGGGAGGGGGGCTGGTGGTGAAGGTGATGTTGTCAAAGCCAACCGAGGAGTTGGCTCCGGCAACAGGAACGATTTTGACGCGGTCTGCATCGTCAGGAATGGTAACCGGGAAGGAATAGGTTTCCCAGGTCGATCCATCACCAATGATGTCGGGGCGGTCTTCGCCGGAGTCACTGAGGAACGTGTCTCCGTCGAGGAACTCGATTTTAAGAGTGCCGATATCGGCGCCTGAGAAAATTCTCATGTCCTGTTGGAAGGTCACGATGTCGCCTGAATTGATGCCCAGGGCATCGAGGGTGATGGGAGAGCCTCCATTGGCGACCCAGATGGCCCAGTTGGTGTCATTCTCAATAAGGCCGTATCCGTCGGGATTTCCTCCGGTTGAAGGATAGCTGAAAGTAGCTGCGCCTCCCTTGAGTTCGAGCCAACTTATTGATCCGCTCTCGAAGTCGCTGTTAGGGATGGGGAGGGTGACGATTGGGTTTGAATCAAATCCGATATTGTCGAAGCCCACAACCGAACCGATCCCCCAAAGAGGAACCGCCTTGATGCCGTCCACTCCGCTGGGAATGGTGATGGGGTAGGTGTAGGTTTCCCAAGTCGAACCATCACCGATTTTGTCGATACGAATGTCTCCGGTTGAGCCTGCTCCGTCGGGTCCATTGAAGAAGTCCAACTTGAAGCCGCCAATGTCGGAGCCACCGAGCAGAATCATGTCTTGGGTGAAGTTGTAAGATTCTCCTGCGGTGAGTCCGAGAGAGGCCAAAGTGAGAATGCCTCCGCCGTTTGCCACCCAGATTCCATATCCTCCGTCATTGGCGGTGTGGTCGATGACGCCGTATTGATCGTTGTTTCCGCCGGTGGCGGGATAGTCGTAGACGTAAGTTCCTGCGCCTGAGGCTTCTTCCCAAGTTCCGTCATTTCCAGTGGCAAAATCCCCGTTCGGGAAAAGGTCGGCCTTGGCGCTGAGACCGAGACTGAGAATGAGTTTCGGATAGATAAGATATTTCATGGTTCGTTGATAAGTTGGAGTCGGAACTTGCGCGATGTTTGAAACATTGCAAGTGGTTATTGCATTAAATTGCATTATAATTTCAAATGGTTGTTTTGCGCTTGCTGTCGTAGCTCATCGCTTTACTGTTGCATAAAGTTACATGATTTCAGCGAGACCTTTGGTCCTGATGGTTCAAGTAAAGTGAAGAGTGATGACGACGACAGAGATGAAATCTTCTGACAGAATAGTTCCCGAGGCAGACTTTTCGTCTGCCAATCAGTGGGTTGTGGAATCGGGGCGGGAATATGTGGTGATTGATGGGATGGAGTCGTTTGATCCTTTCTTTCTTAATATCGTCAGCGCGGGGGAGCAGTGGTTTTTCTGTAGTAGCGATGGCGCTCCTTGTGCGGGAAGGCGCTCACCGGAATCCGCTCTCTTTCCCTACTACACCGTCGATAAGATTATCGATAACTGGAATAACACCGGACCCTGGACTGCGATTGCCTCCGAAGGTCAGTTTTGGAATCCTTTTCGCCCATCGATTGCGCAACTGGTGCCGATCAAACGACGTCTCTTGAAGAGTGCTCTGGGCGATGAGCTGATGTTCGATGAGGTTCACGAAGAGCTGGGCTTGCGCGTGAGTTATCGCTGGATGCTCTCGGATCACTATGGCTTTGTTCGAAAAGTCAAAATCAGCAACGAAGGTAATGAGGCTAGATCGCTGAAGCTCGTCGATGGTTTGGACAATTTTCTCCCGTCCGGTATCGATAGCCGGATGCAGTTGGAATACAGCTGCCTGGCCGATGCTTATAAGATGAGCGAATTGGAATGCGACGGGCGCTTGCTCGTGCATCGATTGGCGTCGGGGATTGTGGACGCGCCAATTCCTCTCGAATGTCTCCGGGCTACCACGGTGTGGACGCAGGGTTTTGAGGAAGCGCAACGCTTTCTTTGTCGCCGGGATGCCGAAAAGTTTTTGCAAGGCAAGTCACCTGCGGCCCCCGACCGGGTGCGTGCCAAGAGAGGTGGTTTGTTCCTGGCTGGTGAGCTGACGCTTGAGCCGGGAGAATCCCGTGAGTGGATGATGGTGGCAGAGATTGAGCAGACCCAGATTGAAATTGCAGAACTCAGGCAGAGCCTGGCTGACCCCGATCACTTGTGTTCCGAGTTGGAATCTGATTTGCAGGAAGGACGTAAAAGTTTGCGGGAGGCTGTCGCTTCTTCAGATGGTTTTCAACAAACCGCCGACCGGGATGCCGCCCTCTATCACTACTACAATGTTCTCTGTAATGTCCTGCGGGGAGGTGTTCCCGAGAGGGGAGCGACCTTTCGTAAAGAGCAGTTTTTAAGTTACCTCGAAGTGCATCATGGCAAGTTGATCGAGTTGCATGGTGAAGGGTTGAATGGCTTGCCCGAGGTGCTTGAGCGGAGCCAGTTATTGAAGCTGGCTTCTTCACTGGGTGATGCCGATTTGATTCGTTTGGCAGAAGAATATTTGCCTCTCGTGTTGAGTCGTCGACATGGCGACCCCAGCCGACCTTGGAACCGATTTGATATCCGCGTGAAGGATGAGGCGGGAGAAGCGGTGCATCATTTTGAGGGGAACTGGCGCGACATCTTTCAAAACTGGGAAGCCCTTGCCTGGAGTTATCCTGAGTTTATCGATGGCTTCATTTCCAAGTTTCTCAATGCCTCTACGATTGACGGATATAATCCTTACCGGATTACTTCGAAGGGAATTGATTGGGAAGCCCCGGATGAGGATGATCCCTGGGTCTCGATTGGTTATTGGGGTGATCATCAGATCATTTACTTGCTCAAGCTCCTGGAACTGGAAGCCAAAATTCGACCTGATCGATTGGCGGAGCGCTTGAATTCTCCGGCTTATGTTTTTGCTGATGTGCCTTATCGACTGAAGTCTTGGGCCGATATCGTGGCCGATCCACGCGACACGGTGGAGTTCGATGTCGAGCGTCATCAGAAGTTGATGGAGTTAAGGGAAGAGGTCGGTGCCGACGGCTTGCTCCTGAGAAATTCATCGGGGGAATTGGTAAGGGCAACTTTGACGGAAAAGCTTCTTATTCCGGCGATCGTAAAGCTGGCGAACCTTGTTCCAGGAGGTGGAGTCTGGATGAATACCCAGAAGCCCGAATGGAATGATGCCAACAATGCTCTTGCGGGATGTGGCCTTTCGGTGGTGACCACGGGTTATCTTTTGCGTTATGTGAAATTTCTTAAGGATCTGCTGGGCGAAGGAAGCCCGGAAGAGCTCCTAATTTCCCGCCCATTGGTGTCTTTGATTCAAGCGATGAGCAAAGCCTTTTCCGGCGCGGGATGGCAGAAACAGGATCTTAATAGCCAGGAGGAAGTTTATTCTCTCGTGGAGGAAGTAGGCTTCGCCCTTGAGCAATATCGTAACGAGGTTGTTCATCCGGAAGATCAGGAACCGGTGTCCTATGCGGCGAATTCAGTGCGAGAGTTTCTGGATCATTCCCAGGGTGCGATCGAGCAGGTCTTGCAAAGAAATCAGCGCAAGGATGGACTGTGGCATGCATACAATGTCCTTGAGATTGGGCGTGAGGAAAAGACGATGGGACTCCGTCGTCTTCCGGTAATGTTGGAAGGGCAGGTTGCTATTTTGAGTTCCGGATGCCTCGATTCTGATGAGTCCCTGTCTTTGCTTGAAGCCCTTCCGTCGAGTGACCTTCGTTCACAACGTCATCCAACCTATTTGCTTTATCCTGATCGTGAGTTGCCCCGATTCATGGAAATGAATCACCTTGGCGAAGATCAGGTGACGAAGGTGGAGGCGCTCGCTGAGATGATTGTGAACGGAGATGAGCGTCTCGTGGTGAGAGATCCGGAGGGAGGTTATCGCTTCCATCATTCCTTGACAAATAGCTACGAATTGAATGGAGCGATGAATGCTATTGAGGGGCTTTCTTCTGAAGACAAAATTGAAATCGAAGCGCTCTATGAAAGTGTTTTCCAGCATCAAATGTTCACTGGTCGAAGCGGCTCGATGTTTGGATACGAGGGTTTGGGATGTGTTTATTGGCACATGGTTTCCAAGCTGATGGTCGCTGCCCAGGAAGTAACTCTCGAAGCTATGGAGAAAGGAGCGGATGCCGAGACACTTCGTCGATTTGCCGGGGCCTACTTTTCGGTGCAAGCCGGATTGGGCTATCGTCAATCTCCCGGGCAATACGGAGCATTCCCAGCCGAGCCCTACTCTCACAGCTCCGGACAAGCCGGGGCACAACAGCCCGGTCTGACAGGTCAGGTGAAGGAGGGGATCTTGTGTCGTCTCGGTGAGCTTGGGGTCGATTTTATCGAGGGGCAGCTGGCTTTCCGTCCTCGTCTTTTGAGAAGTGCTGAATTTGAGGGTCTTGGCTCCCGACCCGATCAGGCAGCGATTCCGGCTGGTGTCATCTCGTTTACATTTGCGGGAACAGCCGTGACCTACCATCGTAACACAAGCGCTGATGCCGTAATCGTGAGGGTGCGATATTCCACCGGCGAAGAAAAAGCATTCGACGGTATTCTAGACTACGAAACAAGTTCGGAAATCCTTAGCCGCTCTGGTAAAATTTCATCCATCGACGTGCAAGTGCCAGCAAGCTGGCTGATCTACTAACCTAAAAAAATATGACTTCTCAACCTTCCAACAAGCTCTCCGTAAAAGAGAAAATCGGCTACGGACTCGGGGATACCGCTTCGAACTTCGTGTTCCACATCGTGAACGCGTTTCTCATTACCTACTTTACCGACGTGATGGGCTTGGATCCTCTCGCGGTGGGCACCTTGTATTTGGTGGCTCGAATTTGGGATGCCATCTCTGATCCTCTCATGGGTGGATTGGCTGATCGCACGAAGACTCGATTTGGCAGATACCGGCCATATTTGCTATGGATTGCGATCCCATATGGATTGATTGGATACCTGACATTTTTAGGTCCGGATTTGGATCCTACCGGAAAGCTGATTTTTGCATACGTCACCTATATCGCCCTGATGACAGTTTACACCGCGATTAATGTGCCTTATTCAGCAATGATGGGAACCATTACTTCGGATCCCGAGGAGCGGACATCGCTTTCGAAATTTCGATTTGCGGGAGCTTTCTCCGCGCAGGTGATTATCGGTTTAGCTCTATTTCCGATGCTTTATAAATTCGGGGGTCGGGATAATCCTGATGCCTGGCGAGTTGCCATGGGGGTCTTTGCGGCCATGGCGACGGTCTTGTTTTTGTATACTTTCGCTACCACCCGGGAGCGCATTACCCCCCCCAAAGAGGAGCGGTCGCATTTTGGGAAGGACGTCGCATTTTTGGCTCAAAACAGACCTTTGGTCGTGATGTTGGTGGTTGCTTTTATCACCCTGACATTTTCGGGATTGCGGTGGGGAATTACCTATCCGTATTTAAAGTATATCGCCAATTACAGTAGTGATACTTATATGCTGGGATTGGATCGAATTTCCATTTTCTATTCCACGGCTCCGATCGCTTTGTTGATCGGAATTCTCATGACCCAGCCTCTCAAGAAGCGTTTTGGGAAGAGGAATGCCCTAATCGGAATGACGATGTTGAATGCCTTTTCGGTGATCGCCTTTTATTTTGTCCCTGCGAGCAACTTCGAAGCGGTGTTTTGGCTGAATATTTTTTCAGCCTTTGTAGCTGGACCGATGCCAGTGCTGGTATGGGCGATCTATACGGATGTTGTTGATTACGGAGAGTGGAAGTTTGGTCGCCGAATTACCGCGTTGACCTTTTCCATTGCGATGTTTGTTCAAAAAGTTGGCCTCGCCGTTGGCGGCTCGATGGTGGGAATCCTACTGGCATACTACGGATATGTTGCCAATGAAGTGCAGTCGGAAACTTCTGCGAATGGAATCCTGCTGATGTTCTCGGTATTTCCAGGCGTGCTGACGATTCTCTCGGGTGTCGCGCTGTTCTGGTATCCCCTCACTGACAAACAAGTCGACGAGATCGCCGAGGAGCTCGAAGCGCGACGCCAGGCAAGCTAGGCTTTCGGAGGTCCCACTGATTTTCCCTCTCGGAGGTCACCGGCGATGTAGATGTGCTGTTTTTCGCCAAAGCGTTTGCGTATTCTGGTGGCGAGTCGTTCTGCTCCGGTCATCCCGATGGAGCGGAAGGGGATTTTAATCGTGGTCAGCGAGGGAGTGGCTCCGGGCTGCTGGATACCATCAAATCCGGTGACGGAGACGTCCCTTGGAATCTTGAGTCCGCGCTTTTTGAAGTCGTTGATGAGGTCGTAGGCCTGATGGTCGGCCGCACATACCCAGGCGGTCACACCCAGGCGGGTGCGTTCGGCGGCTTCTTCGATTCCCTTGGCGACATCGGGGAAAGCCCGGGGATAAATGCCGATGGTGTCCTTTTGAGTTACCTTGAGTTTCAGGCGGGCCATTTTTTCAAGAAAGGCACTGTAGCGTCGGAAGGACCAACTTGCGTCGACAGGATAGGCCCTGGTGTAAAACCCGATTCGTTCGTGACCTTGCTCGACAAGATGGTCGACGACGGTGGAGATGCCGTCGAAGTGGTCGACGTCGACGCAGTCGATGCTGTGCTGTTGAACTTGATCGATCAGGGAGATCAGTGGGAACCGCACCGAAAGCTCGTCGATAATGGGGGAAGGAAAAGGGTAGATGAGGAAGATTCCCCGGGACTGGCGGTCCTTGAGGCCTTTGATTTTTTTGAAAGCCGGATCGTCGATTCCGGTGACATCGGGTGGGATGAAATGCACATCGACCTGGGCGTTGTTGAGTTGGGCATACTCAGAGACTCCGGCCAGGATTTGCTCTCCGGGGCTTTCGTAGTCCTTGCGAAAATACTCGTCGGTATCGGTACAGATCAGGACTGAAAAATTGGTGGGCTTCCTCTTGGCTTTTTTCTGAGCCTTCTTGCTTCGGCTCTCCAGGTGAGTGTAGCCAAGCTCCGCGGCCAGTTGGAAAACCTTGGCGCGAGTGACGGCGCTGATGCCGGCGTGATTGGTGAAACATCTCGAAACAGTTGCTTTCGAAAGTCCGAGACGATCCGCAATCTCTTGTTGGTTTACTCCTGCCATCCGTTTTGTGTGGGCAATGGATGCCTTGATTGAACCGGAATGGCAAGAATCAAGGGATCACACTTGAAATTGAATAGGGAGTTCCATAATGCAAAATAATGCAACAAAATTGATTGAATCCTCCGTGGGGAGTCGTAGAAGAGATCATGCGAATGATCGTTCTCATCAGGCTTGTCGGATTGCTAGGGGTAACTCCTGTGGGGTTAAACGCGGACGATTTTATAAAGATCGGGCCGGGAAGTTATACTTCGCAACGTCCGGAGGGATGTGAGCCATTACCCGGGGAGATTTATAAAGTGAAATCGCTCAAGGGGGCAACGCCGACCAATCAATGGTGGAGTTCAGTGGTTTGGGAGAAGCATTCGCAAAATCTTTTCCCTCATCCTCTGGCGATGGTGTGTCATGAAGGAGGGATGGCGGTGACTTATCCCGGAGCGGGAATTGACGGGAGGTCGGGAAATATCATGGGTGGTGGTGTGTCCAAGGGAGGCGATTTTGTCATCGGGCATTCTGCCTCCGCAAACTTTACCGAAACCCGTTTGGCTGGATATTCCGCATGGATGATCACCACTGAAGTGCAGGAGGGAGAGGCTAAGATGCAACTGACCTTCGGTCATGGAAGCCCGTTTGTGTATGGAAAGATCAGTGGCGGCAATCCCGTGATTCGTTTTGCCCACAAGCCGATCATTTGGTTCGGAGAGCAGGGAGAGAGTGTCCTGGGAATCACGGTGCGGGGAAATCACTACGGAATATTTGGCGCGAGTGGCTCAAAATGGCTGGGAGAGGAGACGGTCTATGAAAACGAGGGGTCCAAGGGATACTTCTCGGTAGCGCTTCTGCCAGACAAGGACGCTACCACCCTTGGGGCCTTCGCCCAATGTGCCCACAACCATGTTGTCACGACCAAGGTGAGTTCGTCTCATGAGAAGGGCATTCTTTCGTCCATTTATGAGCTCGAAACAAAGAAATTGGAGGCCAAGGGCGAGGGGACGATCTTCGCGCTTTATCCCCACCAATGGAAGTATACCTCTACGCCTTTGACCTCGATGAGTTACCGATCGGTGCGCGGTGCGATGAAGGTCGCGAAGGGCAGCTCTTTTGAAACAGCAGTTCCTATACAGGGGCTGCTTCCGATGTTTCCAAAAGAGGGGATTCCCGATCTTGTGAGGATGAAAGGTTATTTGACTGCTGAAGCGGCCAAAAAGAAAACGGACTTTAGCGATACTTATTGGGAGGGAAAGCATCTCGGAAAGCTGGCCACCTTGAGTGGGATTGCCGAAGTCATTGGCGAAGAAGAATTAAGGACTCAATTCGTCGCCGAGATAAAATCTCGTCTTGAGAACTGGTTTACTGCGAGTCCGGGTGAAAAGGCTCCTCTGTTCTATTACGATGCCAATTGGGGGAGCCTCATTGGAAGTAAACCGTCATACGGAAGTGATTCGCAATTGAATGATCATCACTTTCACTACGGATATTTTCTCCGGGCCGCAGCTGAAGTGGCCCGGTTCGATCCCGCATGGGCAAGGAAATGGGGGCCGATGGTAAATCTCCTGATTCGTGATATTGCCTCACCAAAGAAAGAGGATGCGCTTTTCCCATATCTCCGGTGCTTCGATATCTATGCCGGGCATTCCTGGGCTTCGGGCCATGCCAAGTTTGGTGACGGGAACAATCAGGAGTCGTCCTCTGAATCAATGAATGCCTGGTATGGTATGATGTTGTGGGGTGAGGCTACCGGTGACGATGTGGCGAGGGATCTCGGGATTTATCTCTACAATACCGAGCGGACCGCAGTAGAAGAGTATTGGTTTGACGTTTCAGGAACGAATTTCCCTAAGGATTTTCCCAACGTTGCACTCGGTATGATTTGGGGAGGCAAGGGTGCGTTCGCGACCTGGTTTTCAGGAGACATCGATTGCATTCACGGGATCAACTGGCTGCCCTTTACTCCCGCTTCAATCTATATGGGACGTTTCCCGGACTACGTAAAAAGGAACCACGACCGCATTGTCGAGAAACGGGAGAAGGGCGCAGACTACAACAATGGCTGGGGTGACCTGGTGGCGATGTTTGGAGCGCTCAATGACCCGGCTCCGGCGGTAAAATATCTCGATACCACTCCGGACTGTAGTCTCGAAGGAGGAAATACCCACGCCTTTATGTATCACTGGCTTAATACCCTCGATCATTTCGGGCAGAATGATGCCTCGATCACAGCTAATCATCCTTATGTGAATGTCTTTAAGAAAGATGGGAAGAAAACCTACGTCGTTTACAACTTCGAGGAGAGGCCTCTCACCGTGCGTTTCTCGGATGGGGGAGTCGTTGAGTCAAAAACAGGTGGTTTGACCGTGAAGTCGGATTGATCTCTCCGGAGATCCCGGCGCGATGGCGCCATGCCGAGGCGCGAATGCTTTGACGTAATTCCGCTCGCTGGCCCATTTCCTTGAATTGCATCAGATCAACAAAGCCCCGGGCTTGGCTCGGAAAGCATGCCGCCTATTAGGCCACGGAGCTTAAAGATAGCGTGGCACTTGACGCGGTCAATGAAATCGAAATCCTCTCGAGTTCGCTTTGCAATAAGATCAGGCTGAAGATCCTCGTGCTGCGGGAGTTAATGAGAGGGTAGAGGTGGAAATCACTTCGCGTCCTTGAGGCGTTTCTTGAGAAGGGACTGCATCTCATTTCTAATTCCCGCGAATTCTTTTTTCTTCGTGAGATTGTGAAATTGCTCGGGATCTTTCTCCATGTCGTAGAGTTCATCATCGCCATTCTTGTAGCGTAGGTAGGCCCAGCGATCGGTCCGGAGTCCGTGACCTCCACGATTGAATGAGAGAGCTGCTTTGCGAATCTTGGTCTTAGGATTTTTGAGAACGGGAACGAGGTTTTTTCCCTGCACGCTTTCAGGGGCGGGGATGCCGAGAAGTGAGCTCAATGTCGGATAAATATCCATGAGTTCGGTGACGGAATTTGTTCTGCCCGGCTTCATGCCGGGGACCGAGATGATCATGGGGACGCGGGTGACTTCTTCGTGCAGGTTGCTCTTCTGCCAGAAGTGGTGCTCGCCGAGATGGTATCCATGGTCGCTGATAAAGACGATGGCGGTGGAGTCGGTAAGCTTGAGTCGGTCGAGTTCATCGAGGACCTTGCCGAGTTGCTCGTCCATGTAGGTCACCGTGGCGTAGTAGGCCGACCACATGCGCTGAATGTTGGAAGGCCACTTCGCTATGCCGCTCTTCTGGCTGGTGGTTTTTCCAAGTCCTGAGTTTGGAATGTCATTGAGATCCCCTTCGAGAACGTGAGGGAGGGGCATTTTGTCGAAGGGATATTTCTGGAAGTATTGCGTCGGAGCCACGCTGGGGTAGTGGGGGCGCACAAATCCTGTTGCGATGAAGAAGGGCTTCTCCTTGTGCTCTTTGAGCAAGGCGATGGTTTTATTGGCGGCCTGCCAGTCGGGTTGGTCGGAGCCATCGCCTTCGTATTCCACCGAGACGAACATGCGGTGCGGCATCCGGGTGGATTGCCGGCCTTCGAGCTCTTTGGTGAAGATGTTCAGGTTGAGACAGGCGTAGTCCCCGGGAGTGTGGGCCTCTTGGCCCTTGGTGTTGAATTTTTCATCCCAGGTGCTGGGGATATCGTTGCCATCGGTGCCTGCGATGATGTCGCCGGGAACGCGCATGTGGTAGATCTTGCCGACTCGTGCGGAGTGGATTCCGTTTGCGCGGAAATGTTCGCCCATATTCTTTCCTTTGCTTCCTTCATAGCGGCTGTGCATGAACGAGAGACGGGAAGGGGCACACCAGGTCCCCTGGCAATAGGTTCGTTCGAAAACCATGCCGCGCTTGGCGAGGCGGTCGAGGTTTGGTGTTTTGCAAATGGTGTTTCCGTAGCAACCCAGCGAGCTGGCCTTGAGGTCATCGGAAACGATCAGGAGGACGTTTTTGATCTGTGTTTCCGCGCTCGCAGGCGCAATGACCAGAAAGGTGGAGGCAAGAAGGAAACGGAGTCGTAGTGACATCATTCCGGTTTCTAGCGTGAAACGAATGATTTGCCGACTAAAGAGATTCTCTGTTTGAGATAAATAAGTTCTCAACGCCTGCGAAATGCCATTCCTGCCAGCAGCCCGAGGACCCCCAGAGCAGGGATCGAGGGCTCTGGAATCGGGGCCGGAACGTTGGAAATCACAGTTTGAATGCCGGTGTCGTAGGAGCCAAGGTAGCTATAGAGTGTTCCCGGTCTTTGCTCGAGGCCACTGGCGGTAGTATCGAAATTTCCGGTAAATCCCGGGGGGGGAACGACGGCCCATGCGATGCCTTCTATTCTGAGAGTGCCACCCTGGTTTGAAAAAAGTGGTGAGCCGGAATCTCCGCTTTGGAGTTGGGACTCGGAATTTTCAAAACTGTTGGCCTCATCAGTGGGGATATTTTCAAACATGACGATCTGATCGAAATCCGCATTACTGCCAAAGGTGTTGTTGACTCCTCCGGGGCCAGGAACTTGGATGACGTTCGTTCCCTCCTCGAACCAAGACTCAGCCTGATTTTCAGCCACGACGTGGTCCAAGATTGTTCCTGCGGAGCCGGCAACGCGATCCCCGCTGGTGTAGACGGTGGTTCCCGCTATTCCGAGGTCGGCAAGTGC
This sequence comes from Verrucomicrobiaceae bacterium TMED86, assembly GCA_002172625.1. Taxonomy (GTDB): domain Bacteria; phylum Verrucomicrobiota; class Verrucomicrobiia; order Verrucomicrobiales; family Akkermansiaceae; genus SW10. The sequence goes on from NHEN01000055.1 coordinate 11,832, forward strand.
GTTGGCATTGTTTGTGTTGTAGGTGTAGCGGGCAATGGAGGGATCGACTGCTTCGTTAAAATAGCCAATCTGAATGTCGGTGCCTGGAACGTTAAAGCTCCCCGCGACGGTGTATTGGAAAATGCTACCCGAAGGATCATTGTTTGCGAGGAATTGGACATTTCCCGTTGCGGGAAAATGGATGGCTGTGACGAAGTAGTTGTCACCGATCATGGTTACCCAGCGGCCGCTTGTTGTCCTTCCTACTCCGGAAAAGTCCAGGCCAGCTCCAACGAAGCTAGGATCATTGTCAAAGCGGTCGTTTACCGGACTTGAATAATTAGCGACTACGATTCCGCTGGAAACGCCAGGAAGTAGAGAAATTAAAGGGAAAATGAGCGTTCGCATGCGATTCATTTTAATGAAGGAAAGAGTTCAAGATAATATAGTTTCATAGTTAAAATGCGCAAGATAATACTTATTAATCTATTTTATTTTGATTGATTTAGTGTAACTCTGCCCCCAGTCGCGATTTCAGTTGTCCGGCATCGTCCGGCATCGTCCGGTTCGGCGGAATTGCGGAGTTCTTTCGCTTGGTAATTCGGATCAACTTCCGAGCCCTCGATGTCCTGTTCGCCTTCTTTCCTGATTCTCCCGGCGATACTGCTGGTTTCTTTCGGGGTCGCGTGTCCCAGAAACCGTCTCGTCTCCGATTGAGAAGATTGGCTCGCGGGAATTTCTGCTGGAGTGCTATTCCTTCGCTTTTTGATCTCGGCTATTTGAAGAACTTTGCAAACTGGGCGGTTGCTTCTGGGCCGGCTTTGCCGAAGTAGAGGTCGGCGGCTTCGAGTGAGCCGGCGCATTCGAGGTAGAAGGCGGTGATACCGAAGAGGAAATAGTTGTCAGGTTCCTCTGCTGAGAGGGAAAGGGTGACTGCGGCCCGGTCAGGGAAGGGGAGTTTGTCAAAGGTGACCGGTGGGAGTTCCTTGCCGTCTTTTTCGATAAAGTGGAGGAGCCCAGTTTTGTCTACGTTGACCAGGGAGGCCGTTCGGCGAACGGAAGGTAGCGTGACCGGAGCCTTAGGCAGTTTCTTGTCGGCGTTGAGGTCGGCGAGTTTGATTGTCATTTCGTGATCCACTTGCGCGAGGGCTTCGGGTTTTGGTGTGCGTTGGATACGGGCGTTTCCGGCGATGAGCTTTTGCTCCAGGGCGGCGGCCTGATCGATACGGTGCACGCGGATCTTATTGCCGCCGGCGGGGACGGCCCAGACGATGGCTCCGTCGTCGAGGGTGTAGAGATCGTCGTAAGGCGAGAGCTTGGCGCTGGTGTTGGTGCTCTGGGGCGTGACGATGTCGAGCGAGGAGCTGAGAACGATTTGCTTCATTCCGTCATACTCGTGCCAGGCGACGAAGATGTTTTTGCCATCGCGGGCAATGCGTGGGTAGGCACTGTAGCCACCTTCCTTGTGTTTGGTGAGCCATTTCTCTTTGGTGGTCTTGCCATTTTCATCGAGGATAAGGATGCAGACGTCGTGACCTTCCCGTCCGTTGGCCGAAGCGAAGACGACGCCGAATTTCCGATTGGGAAGAGCGAGCAGTCCGCCGGTTTGGCAGTTGGTGACGTTGGCACCGGATTCTCCTTCGATAGCGTGGTAGGTTTGATTGGCGATGGCTTTTCCTCCGGAGCCGGGCCAGCGACTAAATCCGAGGGCACGGGGGTAAGCGTCGCCGTGGGCGAGGGCGCAGAATTCACCGTTGGCGAAGATGATACGTTGGTCGAAGTTGTGACTATAAAACCAGCCGCTGCCTCCCGGGAGCTTTTTTCCTTTTTCGTTGAGGAAGCCGACATAGCCACCCTGGTGTCTCACACCGTCGTTAAAAAGCTGATTGTTGGCGAGATAGAAGGCGATGGTTTTGCTTTTTGGATTGTAGGCAATGCGAGCAGTTCCAGCCCCCCCGGGACCGCCTTTGGAATTCACCTCCTTGTGGTTCTTCTCGCCAAAGATTCTCGTCTTAAAAATCTCGCTGCCATCGAGGCTTATGCGCGCCACCCAATATTCGGAGTTCTTGTTGCCGTGGTTGTTGTCTTTACAGTAGCCGATGGCGTAGCCCATTTCGTCGGGCAAGCGGGTCGCGCCGAGGAGGGCGCCAGCGCCCGAGATGAAGGAAGGCGTGAGTTCCTTCCCGTCCGCCGAGCATTGCATAATGTGAATGGTTCGCTGGCTGGAGTTGTGCCAGGCGAGATCGTATGTGCCTCCGGCAACGGGCATGAGCGTGAGTGAGGGTTTGTTTCCGTATGGTGAGAGTCGGGTCACGGAAGCAGCACCCGGAACTTTACCCTTGGTGGAGAATTCTGTGAGTCTGGCTGGTCGGGAGGAGGCGAGCGTGTTGTAGAGGCTTAGGTGCCAGGCTTTTTCCATGGCCGAGGTGGCCTTGGGATCTGCCTTGGCCTCGGCGGAGATGAGTTGGTGCGTCGTCTTTTGGAAATCGGGGTTGGAAAGAAGAGTGTAGGCAAAGCGGCTGGCAAGGGCTCCATTGAGGTCTTCTTCTTTGGCAAAGGCTTCATCGGACAGGTTAAGCTTCTCCGAGAGATTGGGACGGAGGCTGCTGCTTTGCAGAATGGTGTTTTGCAGCGCGTTCCGGAAGTTGGAGCGGTGGATGCCCAGGGTGCGGGCTTGGCCTTTGTATACGTCGAAGGTTTCGAAATAGGATTCGTAGCCTTTGGCGAGAAAGGGCGGGAGCGGTTTGCCGGGTCGCCAGAGTTTGAGATATAGTCGGGCGAGGTGTCCTTGGAGCAGTCCGACATCGACGCACTTGGTGAGATTGTTTTCGGAGCCGGGATGGACCTCCCATTTGCTGAGGAGATGAATCTCGGCGAGTGTGCTGCCGTCGGCCTTCTTCGTGATCTGCGAAAACCCTTCGTCCGGATCATTGTCGGGAAAAGTTTCCTCAACCCGGTGAATGGTGAACTGAAATTGAACGTTCTTTGTGCGGGTTTCGGAGGCGGGAAGCTGGATGACTTTGGGAAGCGATTTGAGCGATTGGTTTAGGTGGATGAAAGCCTCTGAGGCCAGCTTACTCGAAACATCGGTTTGTGCGACGACGGTGGACTTTCCCAGCTTCCAAAATCCACCGCGTTCTTTTGCGGCTGCTTTGGTGAGGTTTCTGATCTCGTTGTCCTGTAAGGCGGACCATTTCCAGGAGCCCGGATAGCGGGTTTCTTCGGCCCTGATCGACGAGCCGAAGCAGGCAAGGACGAGAGGGAGGATGGAAAGGAATCGAGTGGTCATGCTGGGAGAGGTAGGTGTCTCTGGGCCTTGATCCTAAAAGTGTTTGCGGAGAAGCTCGAGAGATTTGGGGATCGCGGTGAGTGGGTCTTCGAGTCCTTCGAATTCGAGTGAGACATAACCCTTGAAGCTGGCCTTCTTCATAATCTTGGCGATCCGGGCGTAGTCGAGGTCGAGAGTATACCAACGCCCCTTGCCATGATAGGTCTTGGCTTGAAGGAGGACAGTTGAAGGCGCGAGTTGGGTCAGGCGGTCGTAGGGATCTTCGAGGAAGTTTCCGGTGTCGAGAGTGACCTGGAGCCAAGGTGAGTTGATTTCGTTGACGACCTTCATCACGCCCTCGGGAGTGACCCCGAGGCCCCAGTGGTTCTCGAGTCCCATGATGACGCCGCGCTTGGCGGCTTCGGGAACGAGTTTCGAGTAGGCTTCGATGACCCATTCGTAGGCATCTTTTTCGGTGTATCCTTTGAGAGGTTCTTCGATGCCGCGCTTGGCCATGAGGTCGTCGAAGTTTTTCGAGGTGCCCCAGGTTCCGGAATTCACCCGCATGGTGGGGATGCCGAGTTGGTAGGCTTGCTCGAGGCACTCCAGAGTGTGGTCGATATTCTTTTGTCGCTTCTCCTTGTCGGGGGAAAGAAATCCCTGGTGGGTGGAATAGCCCATGAGGTCGAGACCGAGAACAAAGGCCTGGCGTTTGATTTTTTGAAGCGCGACGCGGTCGGTGTCAACGAGTTGGCGTTGCAGGATTTCTAGGCCATCGAATCCCATGCGCGCGGCGTGTTCCAGATTGCTTTCGAGCGGGCGAAGTTCCTCGCGGCGGAATCCCCAGAAGGAATAAGAGGAGACGCCGATGCGGTTGCTTTGGGCTGGAACGACCTTGGCCGTCTCTTGTGCAAGAGAAGGAGTGAGAGTCAGGGCGCTGGCGGCAGTGGAGCCGGTGAGAAAATTTCTTCGGTTCATTGGATTAGGCTGAGGCTTTATTAGATGAATGTTAAGGGAGAAGTTTCAGGGGATGCGAACCAGTCAAGATTGAGAACTTCGGATTCACTCCGGTTCCCAGTGATGATTACCCATTGTATGGTTGGGCGAAGCTGTAGGTGATGGTGAGGTTTGCTCCATTGGATTGAAGTTCGCCGGGCTCAGGCCCAGCTCCCCGGCGAGCGGGTCGAGGTCTGGTTGTTCTTCGTAATTCAAATTGATGAGCTCGATGACTTAGCTGATGCGATCGTCGTCGTTCATGATTTGTGAAGCATGCGGCGGAAGGTGAGATTGATGCGGGGCGAGGTGATCTTTTTGCTCTTGGGGATCTGGTGTTGCCAGTTGCTTTGTGTCGTGCCTCGCATGATGAGGAGGCTGCCGTGTTCGAGCATAACGGAGACTTTCTCGCGGCTTTGTTTGTGGCGGAAGTCGAAGCGGCGTTCGGCACCAAAACTCACCGAGGCGATGTTGGCATCTTTGCCGAGTCCTTTTTCATCGTCATGATGCCAGCCCATGCCTTGGCTGCCATCAAGGTAGAGATTGAGGAGGCAGGAGTTGTAAGTGTAGCCCGCGATCTCTTCCACGACAGTCTTGATGGCGAGAAGGGACTCGGTCCATTTTAACGCGACATGATTGTGGCCCGAGTAGGTGTAGGAATAATTCTCGTCGCCATACCACGCGACCTTTCGGGCGGTCACGATGTGTTTGCCAAACATGATGGCTTCGTCGTGCCGCCAGGGAATGTCGCGGAGGAGAGATTCCAAGAAGTCATCGGCTTGCGGGAGGTCGAAAGTCACACCGTGGTAAATCGCTTCACCATCCCGAGGGAGGACGTTGAAGGGGGGCGTGGGGAGATCGTCCAGTTTGAGTTTGAATTCCATGAATCGCGTTTGAAGTCATCATCTCATGGAATCGGAGAATGCCCACCCGTTTCCTGCTGTGATTATTGGGATGCTACAAAAGTCCAATCGAGAGAGACTTCGATGAAATGATTGTTTTCGTCAGTGATGGTGACGCTGTGTTCGTCGAGAGGGGCGATTGATTTCACGGGGCCGAAGTTATCCGGGACGGGGGCGACGGCTTGAATCATTTTGAGAGAGAGGAATTGGTCTTTCTGAAACTCGCGGGTGGTGGGGATATTTTCTTCGGCGAGGCGATCTTCGCGGGAGATGTCGACTCCGTGGCAGAAGTGGGAGCAGACCTCTTCGATGCCGAGGCGGCCGGTGTGGCGTCCGTTCCAGGGGGCGGTGGGACGACCGCCGTTGGAGATCCAGAAGAGAGTGGCGGGAAAGTCGGCAGGGTTTTTGAGAGCAAACCAGAGGTAGCCGTCGAGGACGGCGGCGGACCAGGCGAAGGGTTGTTCTTGAGTGGCGGCTTTGTTGACCATCATGACGAGGTCGTCGTTGCCGGGACGGGCGGGGTAGCGGGTGAGGTCGGTGGTTCCTCCGTCGTTGAGGGGGACGGATTTTAGATCATCAAAGCGGGCGCCGATTTTCAGAGACTGGGTTTCACCGTCGTCGAGATTGGCGAAAGAGTCGGTGAAAACAGAGGCCCAGTGGAAGGGGCTGGTGGTGATGCGGCCTTGTCCTTCGTTAAGGTGAGAAAGGTCGAGGATGGGGTGGGTGCCGTAGCTGAAGTGGCCTTCGAGATTTGAGATTTGGTGCTCGACGAAGAGAGCGTGTTGCTCGGGACGGACTGAGATTGTTTTTTGAATTGCACCTCCCGAGTCGAAGGCCTTTTGATAGAGGGTGAGAGATCGTTCGGTTTCCCCGGTGAGCTGCCAAGGGGCATTGGCGGGATCTCCGTGGGGCGGGCCGTTTTCCTGTCCTCCGAAGGGGAGGCAGAGAAAATCGCCGCGCAGGACGGAGAGGAGCGCGGGTTGGTCGGGGTATTCTTCGGGCAGCCAGGGAGCGAGGGCGTAGGGGGAGATGTCTCGGTCGGGGAGGTGGAAAACCACGGGTGCCAAATGCCCTCCTCGCGCGGTGAGATCGAGGTCGAGCTCGGGAGTGGCGAGGTGATGTGACGGCTCTCCGTGGACGTCTTGCATGATTACAGTTTGGGCGGAGTCCAGTCAGGGATGCCACCGGCTTTCATCTGTTCGTCATACCAAACGTGGTAGGGTCGGGTGGGTGACATGGGCGCGTCTTCGTTGACCATGAGAGGGCGGGCGCTTTTCCAAAAGGCGTCGTAGGCGGAGCGCATTTCTTTGACCTTTTCGGGGTGCTTGGCGGCGACGTCGGTCGTTTGCCCGGGATCGGCGATCATGTCGTAGAGTTGATCGCCGACGAGGCGGAAGCGAGGGCCGCGGACGGCGAAGTTTTTCCATTGGTGATCGTTGGGCTCGGCTCCGGTTTTCCACCGGGCTTTGTTTGTGAAGAGGTAGCGAGATTGCTGGAGGATTTTTTGCCCTTTGAGGAGGGGAAGGAGGCTTCGTCCTTCGACTTGGTTTTTGGGGAGCTTGGCTCCGGTAATGTGAGCGAAGGTAGGAAGGAGGTCGATGTGAGCGGAGACGTTTTTAATGTCGTGGCTGGCACGAAATATCCCATCCCAACGGATGAAGAAGGGAACGCGGACGCCGCCTTCGTCGGCGCTTCCTTTGAGGCCTTTTTGCTCGGCGTTGAACATCTTCATGGGAGTGCCGTCGGAAGCTTTTCCAACGACGCCTTTTCCGGAGCCTCCGCCGGTCATGCCGTTGTCGGACATGAAGATGAGGATGGTGTTGTCCATGAGCTTCCATTCATCGAGCTTGGCCTGAAGGCGACCCATGTTTTCATCGATGTTCTCGATCATGCCGTAGAAGCCGGCGGTCTTTGCCTGGAAGCCAAGATCAGTGAAGCGTTTGGTGTTTGTCGGAGGGGCAATGAAGGGGCCGTGCGGCGCGTTGGTGGTGATGTAGGCAAAGAAGGGCGCGTCCTTGTCTTTCGCTTCCTTGATCCAGCCCATGGCGGCGGTGAAGAAGAGGTCGGTACAGTAGCCTTTGGTTTTCACGAAGGACCCGTTGTGTCTAATGACGGGGTCGAAATACTTGTTCTTCGGCGCGTCGGCACAGGAGCAATTGTAGGCTTGTCCGATTCCTCCCGCTCCGTGAATGAAGACTTCGTCAAAGCCGCGTTGGTCGGGTTGGTATTCTTTTTCGTCGC
>NHEN01000056.1 GCA_002172625.1 Verrucomicrobiaceae bacterium TMED86
ACGGTGACGGTATTGGCGTCACTCGAGAGGTAGTCGGCCTCGAAAGTGTTTTCGCCATTGCTACTTGTCCAAGTGCGGGCCTGCGAGACTGCCGACACAGCGAGTGCCCCCAGGAGAAGGATTGTTTTTTTCATGATGGATGGGACCGAGGCCCCCGACAAGGTAGGATGTTTACTCAAAAATCCAAGCCATCATTCATTTTGAAGATTTGTTGCCTCGGAAACGGGTGAGTCTGCAGTCTTTCAGCGGCGGGTTAGGAATTCTTTTTTTGCTCATGTTTATGGCAAGCGACCTTGCGAAGAGCTGTATGATTCAAAAGCGGATTCCGACCAGATGAAGAATGTGGCCGGCGATCCTGCACATGCGAAGACAGTCAAGAAGTCGCGTGAGCAGTTGATGGCTGAGTTGAAGTCGACGAGCGATCCCCGTTTGGTTGATGGCGAAAAGTTTTTTGAGACTCCTCCGATGGCTGGTCCGTTCGTCGGGAATAAGGGCCAGAAAAAAGAAGTGAATCGGACGTCGCAACGCGATTCGTGGCAAGGATACCAGAGGAAATGGAATCGAAATGGCGAATCATAATTTGTCGCGAGAATGAGTTTTTTCGCGATGGGTCTCATCGGAGTGAAGCGCAGGGTGGCCCGTTGTTATGCCCAATTGGTTAAAAAAGATTGATAATCACTTTTTATTGTTATTCTCTCTGTCTTGAATTCCTAATGATTTCGGATTCGGAATCCCTTGGATAACCACAACCTGAGACAAACCTGATGAAAAAAATCGCTATTCTGCTTTCCGCATTTGCCTTCCTCGCCGTTTCCAGCTGCCAGACCATGACAGGTTTGGGCCGCGATCTCACCGGTGCCGGACAGAAGCTTCAAAATGCTGCGAACCGCTAATTGCCGGAGTTCCAGCAAACACTTCCCAAGAGCAGCCTGCGGGCTGCTCTTTTTTTTTGGGGTTTCTTCGTGACTGATATCGGTCTCGCCATGATGGGATCGCTCGTTACAGTTTCTCCCAAGAAGACGCTCTTTATGATCCCACCGGTGCTTGCAGTTTTTATTGGTTCACGGAGGAACACGATTCCCGATCGAAACTCGGGATCTAATGAGAAGCTGGGAACTTCGAAGTCAACATTGGCTTCGCTTCTGCTCTGTTCTTTGATGCCACTTATTTTTCCGGGCTGTGGCGGGGACTCCGATAAAAAAGAGGTGGCTTCAAAAGAGGAATCCATCGAGGCGAGTAATCAACTGATCCAACTTCGATTTCGAACTGCGCAGGATAAAGATCGGTTTGCGGCTTCTCGTTCGAGTTCAAGCGTGACTGAGGTGGATCATGAAGGCCCGCAGGAGTCGGAAGGTGTCGCTAATGAAATTGCGAAACTTCAACCGGGAGCGGATTGGGAAACTGAATCCCAAAGTGCTGCAGCCGCAGAACGGATTCGTCAGTTAATTGATGGGAGTAGTACTACTGTAGGATTTGTTTGTTGCGATCTGCGGCCAGATGATTTGCAAAGTCAGGAACATCGTGGCGGATTTATTGTCTCGAAGTGGGAGCCCGGGGATCTCCCTGAAATGAAGGGCGCGGAAGCACTTGCGGATCTTCGGGCGGTGTTTGCGAAGGGCGAGATGAAGTCTGATGTCAAAGTGGTCAGGATCGCGAAGGAGGAAGTCGGGTTTGTGACGGAGATCTTGGTTGAGTTGCGAGGTTTTTCGGCAGAGAGCAAAAAGCCAAGGCAGGTGACAACGGAGTGGAGGGCGCGATGGAACGATTCCGATCCGCCTCAGTTGTTGAGTCTGGATCTTTTGAGCTACGAGGAGTCGGCCGGGAGCGTTCACTTTGTCGATGCCACACGCTCAGTCCTCGGTGAAACGCCTCATTTTGAATCGCAGGTGATGACCGGAACCAGTTTTTGGGCATCCCGAATTACGAGGTTTGGCGACTTTTCGTTGACGGGGCACCAAGGTCTGGCTGTTGGAGATGTGAATGGCGATGGCATGGAGGATCTCTTCGTCTGTGACGGTGGGAGTCTGCCAAACCGCTTGTATGTGCAGGGAGTGGATGGGACGGTGCGTGATGTTTCGGCAGAGGCCGGTATTGACTGGTTGGAGGATTCACGGAGTGCGCTGTTGATCGATCTCGACAATGATGGCGATCAGGATCTCGTCGTCGCGACGATCGGAGTGATCGCTTTTGCCGAGAATGACGGCATTGGGAAATTCACCCTGCGTGGTGGTCATCAAGGCGCGCGATATCCTTTCTCATTGAGTGCAGCCGATTTCGATAGCGATGGTGATCTCGATATTTATGCCTGTGTTTATAGTGCCGGCGATACTGCCAGTGCTCGGGGATTTGAGGCGACCTCTCCGACGCCCTTTAATGATGCGGAGAATGGCGGGCGGAATCTGCTCCTGATGAATTTGGGAGAATTTCAATTCGCAGATGTCACGAAACAAGTTGGTCTCGATGAGGATAATTCTCGGTGGAGTTTTTCGGCGGCCTGGGAGGATTTTGATCGCGACGGTGATCCGGATCTTTACGTCGCAAATGATTTCGGCCGCAATTGTTTCTATCGGAATGACGGCGGAAGATTTATTGAGATTTCCGCAGAGCTGGGTGTGGAGGACATGGCCTCCGGGATGTCGGTGGCGTGGGGGGATTTCAATCGCGATGGCGCGGCGGACCTATATGTCGGGAACATGTTTTCGTCGGCAGGTCGGAGAATTAGTTACCAAGGGAACTTTGGGGAGTCGTCGGAAATCGAAGGTTTACAAAGAATGGCTCGGGGAAATTCGCTTTTTGCCGCGGATGGCAAAGGTGGCTTTCGCGATGTCAGTGAGCCGTCGGGAGCGGCGATGGGGCGCTGGGCTTGGAGCTCGGGGTTTATCGATGTCAACAATGACGGCTGGGAGGACATTGCGGTGGCGAATGGTTATCTCACCGGCAAGCGGCCCGATGATTTGTGAAGTTTCTTCTGGCGGCAGGTCGTGTCGCCTAAACAGCAAGCCGATCCCAAGCGCTATGGCAGTGCTTGGTCCGCCATCATTCAATTGGTCCGGGATGGCCATAGTTGGAGCGGCCACGAGCGCAATCGACTTCTTTTGAATCGAGGGGGTGCGGAGTTCACGGACGTCTCCTCAATCAGCGGCCTCGATCACGGTGGCGACGGACGGGCCATGGCGATGGTGGATTGGGATCAGGATGGAGATCTTGATGTGTGGTATCGTAATCGCACCGCTCCGCGACTTCGCTTGATGCTCAATCAACATGCCCCGGGCGAGGGCTCGCGTGATTTTGTGGCGGTGCGACTTGAGGGCACCACGAGCAATCGCGATGCCATTGGTGCGGTCGTTGAAGTGGTCGTTGATGACGCTTCCAAACGCCTCGTCAAGTCAGTGCGGGCGGGTGATCTGTTCCTTTCGCAATCAAGCCGACGGCTGCACTTTGGTCTCGGGGATGCTGGAAAAATCCAAGAGATTAAAGTAGTGTGGCCCGGGGGCAAGGTGGAGAAATATCGCGGAGCCGAGGGCGGTGGGACCTACCTGCTTAAAGAAGGCACCGGGACAGCCGTTGAGGTGACCCGGACACCGCGTATGGTTCGGCTTACGGATCCTCCTTCCGAGGCTTATCAAAGTAAAAATGCCCTTATCATCCTGCCGGCAAAAATTCCACTGCCTCCGATTGGCTATCGCAATGCCCTCGGCAATCCGCAGCTCATCGTCGGAAAGGGGAGTTCTCGCTTGGTCATGCTTTGGTCGGCGTCTTGTGAACACTGCGCCCGGGTTCTCGAGATGCTGGCGAAGTCGGCTGATCAATTGCGAGCTGCAGGAATAGATGTGGTCGGTCTTTCAGTGGATGGCGCTGATGGAATCTCGGAGGCTTACAATCTCGTCGACTCTACTAAATGGCCTTATGAATGGGGAATGATTGAGCCCGATGCGGTGGATCGCATCGATGAGTTTCAGCGGGCTTTGTTTGATCTGACCGTGCCGATGGCGGTTCCCTTGACCTTACTTTGTGACCGGGAGGGAAATGTCTCCGCGCTCTATCGTGGTTCGCTGAGGGTGGAGGAAGTGCTTTCAGATCTGAAAGCGACCGAGGGAGCGAATGAGGATCAGTTGTATGCTCTCGCTCCTCCGTTCGCAGGTCGTTGGTTTACCAAGCCCATCGATCCGGCAATCGCACTTGAGCTCATGGCCCGTCAATTCGAGGCGAGGTTGGAGGAAGATTCCTTGTTCTATCTCGAGGCTGCCATGTGGAAGTCAGCGGGTGGCCCCAAGGGAGTTCTGGGAAAAGAACTCGTGCAAAAACATTACGCCTTCGCCAGACGCTATAAAGCTGCAGTAAAACCAGAGCGCGCAGCGGCCCATTTCGAACGAGCCCTGGCAATCGCGCCCTCTGCTAGGATGTATCACGACTACGGCACGATGCTCGCCAGCCACGGGAAACTTATCCAAGCAAAAGCTCTTCTTAAAAAAGCGCTCATCCTCGAACCAAATCTAAAGCCAACATTGGGTGCGCTCGCTTTGGTCAACAAGCTCATCGCGGAAGGGAAATAGGATCTTGGTTGGCTATGAATTCAGCAAAGCCGGGTCAGTGCCGATAGTTCCGATGAGGGATTTTCGGTATTCGGTAGTTTGATAGCGGGCGGCGCGTTCGTTGGCGGCGGCGAGTTTTTCGGCGAGCTTGAGACGAGTACGTTCGCCTTCGTAACTGGCGAGGGTTTCGAATTCCTTCACAGCGGCGATCTTCTTGGCGACGAGTCTTTGCTCCACGATGACTTTGGCATCGAGACGGGCTTGATACCAATCGGAGGCGAGAACAGCTTCTCGGTCGAAGAGGTTTCGGACCTCTGGATCAGTGATCGTTTTTCCTTCGTAAGTTCCATCGACCATGATGTGGAGAAGGGCTTTGAGGGGAGGGCAGGCGAGGTCGATGCAGCCGTCCTTGAAGTAGTTGCCTGCGATCTTCTTTTGGGTCTCGACGATATTGTCGATGCCATCGATGAAGTCCTCCTCCGATTGTTCTTCGGGACGGAGCATGTCGCCGGTGAAGACGGTGTCGGGCGCGGAGAACATGCGACCGAAGTAGGTGGAGATGAAGTTCTCGTTGATGCGGTATCCGAGACGGCTGGCGTGGATAATGCGGCCGTCTTTTTCAAAGTCATCGACCTTTTCGAGGAAGCCATTTGCGATGAGGAATTTCGGATCGCGCTCGTTGATATACATGCGGGACCAGATTTCGGGAATGAGCAAGGAGATGTCGTGCTCGAAGCGATACTTTCGCCCGATGTGTCCGGCGGCGCTGGAATAGCCGGGGTCGTCGGTGAGGATGTAACTCACCAACGCCGCGTTGAGGTCATGGATGGGAAGGAGGGCGTTGAATGGGCCTTTCGTGAGGGCTCCTTCGCTGCCAGCTCCGGTGGTCGAGGGACTCTTGCCGGTGAGGGATGCGATAAAGTCCATGAAGAGCTCGGGCAATTCCTGATAGTGGAGTGGATTGAAAACGGCGAGCGAACGAATGCCCGGTTCGGCCGGGTTGTTACGACGACCGAGGAGGACCGAGTTAACTGGCATGGGCACGGGTGCGTCGATGGCGAGGCGACGGAAGAAGCGGGAGCCAATCTCGGAAATGTAAAGACTGCGCGGATCTTCGAGATCGGGTCGGTTTTGCAGGTAGCGTGGGTTTTTTGTGGGCTTGCCATCGACAATACGCGGGAGGTGGGAAGAGATGACGAAGTCGGGGCTCTCTTCACTGAGGTAGCTGCTGAACATTTCCTGCATCGGCTTGGTGAATTGCTCAAAGCGGATGGCGTCCTGCTTCATCCTCTCGGCATTGGCGCGCGGGATGGGTTCGTAGTTTGAGAAGAAGACACCTTTGCGGCTGAAGTCGATTTCGGCCTGTTTGTCGTAGCCGCGGATGATGGCATCGTCGGGTCGTTGGAAGAGTCGGTATTCGCAGTTCTTGGCGAACTTGATCGAGGGCTGGGTGAGGTCGGGGTGAAGGCCTTCGATTTGATTTGCAGGCACGACCGATGAAGCGGTGATGTCGTCTTCGGTTTGAATTTTCTTGGCAGGTGCGAAGTCTTTTCGCAGGCCAAAGGTCCGCCAGCTGCCGTCTTCTTCGAAACCAACGCGAAGGTATCTCGTGACCATTTTTTGGCGATGGTAGATCAGTTCGTTTCCGGAGCGGCCGTTGATGAGATCGACGGAGAAGCGATCGGCCCAATCGTCGCCCCAGTCGGATTTGTAGAGACGCTTGATGACGAAGACGAGGTCCCGGACCGAGCGGGGAATGGCAGCGAGCCATTCGTTATAGGCGTCGGTATAGCCCGGATTGCTGGTAAAGAGACGAATGACGGAGCCCAGCGAGCGGTTGGCGTCGAGGAGCGGGCGGCTGGTCTTGCCGGGTTCGTTGGGAGTCTCGTAGCGGTTGCCGTAGTCGTGGTGGAGCAGGGCGACGGCCGCTTTGAAATCCTTTTTGAAATTCTGCACGATGACGGGACCGGAGATCATGGCGTCGGAGAGCGACTTGGAGATCTCGGATTTTCCGCCGCCAGAAACGGTACACGGTTTGTGGCAGAAAGTGCCCTCGGCATTGGTTCCGATGAGGCGCCAGCGTTGGCCTTGGGAAGGCTTCACCATTTCGACTTTGTAGCCGGAGGGAAGAATGTAGGTGATGCCCGGTTGGAGTGAGATTTTCTGATCGTCCCAGGTAATCGTTTGGTGATCGAGTTCGATGCGGACGTTGGCGGGGATATAGTATATGTCGCGGTGTAGTTTATCGATGCCGTAGCCTTCGGGCTGCAAGTCCATGAGGTCGCCGTAGCGCTTGAGGACATTTTTGAAGCGATGGTGAACGTCGCATTTGAATTCGCTGAGTGCGAAGTCCTCGCCGAGGTCGGCGCTGGGATAGGCGATGGCTCCGCCGGCGTGTTCTTCTTCGGCATTTCCAAGGAGATTGGCGGCGTAGCTGAGCTGGGTTTTGACCTCCTTCTTGCAGTAGCCGTAATAATTGTCGGCGATGAGAGTGACCACGACACCATTGGCATCGCGTGAGGTGATCTTGAACGCGGAACCGTCGTTGTAGAGTTCGTCTTCGGACTCCCAACACATGCCGTCTCTTTTCTGACGCTCGGTGGCTTCGGAGAGGTGAGGCAGGCCGAGGTCTTTCTTTTTGAGTGTGGTAAGCTGAGGCGCGAGAATGACACAGCCGGTGTGACCGGACCAATGGTCCATATCGAGACGAGCGTCATTTTCGGGAAGATAGGGATCACCGCCATTGCCGAAGATACTTTCGACGAAGTCGAGATTGGAAACGAGATTTCCGGGAGCGAAGAAGCGCACTTCCATGCGTCTTTCTTTGGAAACGCCGGGAACTTCCGGGCAAACAATGGGTCGGAGAAGGAGAGAGACGAAGACTTTGGCGGGCGTCTCGCTGGTGCCGGTGAATGGAAGGACCATGATCTCCTCGGGCGGATTGAGCGCGGCCTTGAGGAGTCCGGCGAAAGTTTGCAGTGGAACTTCTTTTTTATCGGCGGGAACCGGGAAGCCGCCCTCGGCGACGTGGAAGACGCCCTTGGTGGTGCGGCGGTCGGAGGCAGGGTTGTGGCACACGCCCTGGTGGACGCGGTAGGAACTCAGGATGGAGGATTTGAATTCATCTTGATCGGGCGGGAGGGAAAGCATGCGCCCGATACCGTGGCGCTCGAGGACGAGGGCTCCGGCGGGGACGAGGGCGGGGGAGTTGTCGTTGAGGAGATTGGCAAGGTAATCGTGAATGGCCTGGTCGACGGGGCAGAGGTGGTCGGAAAGGAGGCGGGTCTTTTCCTGGAAAGAGGCGAGAAGAGAGCGGCCGAGATCGAGGAAGGGATAGTCTTCTTCATTGCCGACGATTTCGTGGCCCCGGGCGGCAAGTTTGAGATTGACGAATTCGCGAAGGCGTTTTTCTTCGTCGGGGGAGGCGATGGCGGGGCCCTTGTCGGTGAATCCAATGGTGTCTTTAAGCGGAGGCATGAGTTTGTGGGTATTTAAAGCAGAGAGTGTGCCGGGGTTTTGTAATACACATTTTTGTGGCGCAGTCGGCCTCCACGGTAGGTAGAAAAAAGAGAGAGGGATAGCCTCGATTCTCGTCAGGCTCTCTTTTAGGGGAGGCGTTTAGTTTGCGAGCTCTGCTTGCAGTTTTTCAATCTGGTCGCTGAGGGTTTCCCATTTTGAGTAGGCCATTTCCAGTTTTTTGGACGCTTGTTCGTAAGCGTTAGTGGCCTTGCGGAGTTCTTCGGCGTCACCGGAGATCTCGGGTTTTTCGAGGTGGGCGGAGATGGTGGCCTGGGCGCCTTCGAGGTCCGCGATTTGTTGTTCGACGGACTCGAATTCGTTTTGCAGGGGCTTGAGGACCTTGTTACGTTTTTCTCGGATGGCGGCCTCTTTTTTGCGGCGTTCCTTGGAGCTGAGTTGAGGCTCTTTGGCGGCCGCTGGTTTTGCAGATTGGGAGGGAGCGGGGGAAGTGCGTCCTTTGGCGGCCTTCTCGTCCTCTTCGGTTTTGTCGAGGTAGTAGGTGAGGTTGCCAGCGAACATGCGGGGATCTTCGTTGGGACGAAACTCCATCGTTTTTTGCACGATGTTGTCGAGGAAGTTCCGGTTGTGGGAAACGATGAGGAGAGTGCCGGGGTAGTCGATGAGAGCCTTTTGCAGGATGTCCTGTGACTGCATGTCGAGGTGGTTCGTCGGCTCATCAAGGATTAGGAAGTTGGCTGGGCGAACGAGCATGCGGACCAGGGCGACGCGGGATCGTTCTCCACCTGAGAGGACGCCAACTTTTTTGAAGACGTCGTCGCCTTTGAAAAGAAAGCAGCCGAGGACGTCGCGGGCGGACATCTTTGACCCGCGGGTTTGGATCTGCTCGACGGTTTCGAGAACGGTGAGATCCGGGTCGAGTTCGTCGGCGTGGTTTTGGTTGAAGAATGAGGGCTTGGATTTGGGGCCAAGTTCGTGGTGGCCGGAGGAGGGTTGTTCCTCGCCGGTGATCATGCGGCAGAAGGTTGATTTTCCTGCACCGTTGGGGCCGACAATGGCGATTTTCTCGCCGCGCGTGATTTCGAGGTCGAGGTCGCGGAAGACGATGAGGTCGCCGTATTGTTGGGCGGCTTTTTCGAGCTTGGCGACAAGATGGGTCGAGGCCGGAGGGTCGGGAAAGCGGAAAGACATCACGGCGTCCTCGGCATCGATCTCGATACGCTCGATCTTGGCCAAATGCTTGATGCGTGATTGTACTTGGGAGGCTTTGTTGGCCTGGGCGCGGAAGCGGTTGATGAATTGCTCGGTCTTGGCGATCTCTCGGTCCTGGTTGACTTTTTGTTTGCGTAGATTGTCCTGACGTTCCTTAAGCTGGGTTTCGTAGGAGGAATAGTTTCCCGTGAATTCCTCGGCGCGGCCGTGGTGGAAGGCGATGGTGCGGGTGGTGAGGCCGTCCATCATGGAGCGGTCGTGGGAGATGAGGACGATGGCACCTTTATAAGAATGGAGGTAGTTTTCCATGAAGCGCTGGGCTCCGATGTCGAGGTGGTTGGTCGGTTCGTCGAGGAGGAGGACCTCGGGCTCTGAGAGGAAGAGCTTGGCCATCGCGATGCGCATTTGCCAGCCCCCGGAAAATTCGCCGCAGTCGCGTTCAAGATCGGATTGCTTGAAGCCGAGTCCGCTGAGGATGGCCTGAATGCGGGGACGCATGCGGGCGGGATCGTGGCCGTCGAGCTGGAGTTCGAGCTCGCCGATTTTATTGAGGAGATCCGAGTATGGGGCGGAACGGGGATCGAGATTGGGGAGGTCTTTCTCGAGACGGGCCACTTCCTCTTGAATGGCCTTGGTTTCGGCGAAGGCGGATTCGACTTCGTCGTAGAGCGAAATCCCGGTGATGTGGATGCCTTCCTGCGGGAGATAGCCAATGCGGTGGTGCTTCGGTTTATTGATCTCTCCGGCGTTGGGGAGGAGGACTCCGCCGATACATTTCATCAAAGTCGACTTGCCTGCGCCATTGTGTCCGGCGAAAGCCACGCGCTCCTTATCTCCGATGGAGAAGGTGAGATCCTTGAAAATGACACGGGGTCCAAATTCAACGCGAAGGTTTTTGACGGCGAGCACGGGGGAGGGGTAGTCGAGACCGATACGATTGGGAAGGAGTTTTGGCGTGATTGAATTAGTTGCCTCTCTGGAGAGAACCAGATCTTCTTTTCTCCGGAGTGGGAGTCGCTGGTGATGCGTTGGCGGGAGCCTTTGTGATGCGCCGCCGGAGTGAGCTTATTTGAAGCTCACCGTAAGCGAGTCGTATCCGTTAACTCGCGTGTAGGTGGCTTGGTTTTCGACGTGTTTGGTCTCCTCGAGAATCTTGATCTTGGCTGATCGTTGCGCGAGGGCGTTGACCAGAGTGCGGGCGAGCAGGCGGGCGTGTGCGGCACCGAGACAAAGGTGGGGGCCAAAGCCGAAGGCGACGTGTGGGTTTGGTTTGCGGTTGAGCTGAAATTCGTGAGGGTTTTGGAAAGCTTCTTCGTCTCGATTGGCGGATGACCAGCAGAGCGAAACGCGACCGTTTGGTGGAACGGTGACTCCCCGGACATTGCTTGTCTCCGGACAAACCCGTCCGAGGTGGGTGATCGGTGCGAGCACACGAAAGAATTCCTCGACGGCGTGGGTGACTTTTTTCGGCTCTTCGCGAAGTTCGGTGAGAGTTTCGGGATGCTCGGCGAAGAAGGCGATGATTCCGGAGATTGTGTGGATCACGGTATCACGTCCACCGGCGAAGGCCAGGTTGGCATAGCCCATCATTTCGTCGCGCGTGAGTGGGCGGTCCTGATAGCTCGCTTGGGTGAGGGCGCTGAAGAAGTCCTGGCCGGGGTTTACTTTGGCTTCGTCGAATTTCCGATGAAGGTAGGGTTCCAGGCCGATGTCTTCGTCAGGCGAATCGGGATCGTGGAAGACATGAATACCCCATTTGATCCAGATTTCGGCTTCGGACTCAGGGACGTCGAGGAGATAGGTCAGGGCGTATGACTGGAGCGGGAGTGCGAAGTCGCGAACGATTTCGACGGAGTCATCTCCGCCGGCTTCGTCGAGGAGTCGCGTGATGAGTTGCTCGACCTTTTCGATGACTTCGGGAAGTTTGGCTCGCTTGAAGAATGGATCGACGAGTTTGCGGTATTCCTTGTGCTCGGGAGGGTTGGTTTCGATGGGAAGTTGCCGCATAGTACGGAGGTCTTCCTCGGAAGGTATGGGAACGCGAAAGGGGGCATCGGAACTGAAGGTCTGCCAGTCCTTGGCCGCGGCCCGCACGTCGGCGTGACGCAGAATCATGGGGAGGGACTCGCCTTGGAAAGGACAGGTGAGAACGCCGTCTTCTTTGCGGGCTTTCTCGAATGGATCGGAGTCGCTCATGGGGGGAATTACTTTTCGTTACGGATCGATTCAAAGAGGCCTTGGAGTTCTGTGACTTTTTCGGGGTGTTTTGCGGCGAGGTTGTTGGTTTCGCCGAGGTCGTCCTTGAGATTGTAGAGTTGGACCTTGGGAAGAGTCTTGAGAACCTTTTTGTCGATTTTTGAAAATCCGCCGGAGCCGGGTCCGGTGATGAGTTTCCAGTCACCGGAACGAACGAGAAAGTGATTTTGTCCGGCTCCCATTACGATGGGCTTGCGAGGCTTGACCTTTCCTCCTTTGAGAATGGGAAGGAAAGAAACGCTGTCGGGTGCTTGTCCCTTGGGGATCGCGGCGCCAGTGAGATCAGCGAAGGTGCGGAAGAGGTCGGTGAAACAGATCGTCCGGTCAGCGGTTTGTCCGCTCTTGATGGCGGCGGGCCAGCGTATGATGAAGGGCATGCGGTGCCCCGCCTCCCAGGCGTCGGCTTTCATCCCGCGTAGGCCGCCCGAGCTGTCGTGTGAGAATTTTTTGGTATCGAGGTCATACCAAACCGGCCCGTTGTCTGCGGTGAAGACGACGATGGTGTCTTTTGCCATTCCTGTTTTGTCGAGGGCTCCGAGAACCTTGCCGATTTCCGCATCGATCATATGGGTGAAGTCGCCGTAGAGATCAACTTTGGTGGAGCCGACGAATTCCCTGGTGGGCAACCACGGGGTGTGAGGGCCGGGATAGGCGAGGTAGAGCATGAGGGGCTTGTCTTCTTTTTTGGCGGCGTGTTTTTCGATGACCGAGATCGCCTCGGTGGTGAAGCGGGGCGTGACTTCCTCGAGTTTGAGGTCGGGAGAAATGCCCCCGGCGCGCCAGAACTTTCCTTGGATCGGTGACCAACCTTTGGTGTTGTTGGCTTCGATTTTCAGAGACGGCGGCATGACGGCCTTGTCGCCACGGATGTAGAAGTAAGGTGGAATGTCGGTGGAGGCCCGGATACCGAAGAAGGTGTCGAAGCCGCGATCTGCCGGTCCGCCACTTAGAGTGCCTTCGAATTTCTTGTCTTCGAAAAACCCGAGGTGCCACTTGCCGACCATTGCGGTGTGGTAGCCGTTCTTTTGTAGCATTCCGGGGAGAGTGAGGCGATCCTTATCGATGACAGCATTGTTTTTCCAGACGATACGCTTGCGAAAGGGATAGCGTCCGGTCATCAGGCCATAGCGCGAGACGTGGCACAGCGGACCCGGCGCATGGGCGTCGGTAAACTTCATTCCGTCGGCGGCCAGCTTGTCGATGTGCGGCGTGGGGATTTTGGAATCGGGATTAAAGCAAGTCGGATCGCCATAGCCCATATCGTCGGTGAGAATGATGACGATGTTGGGTTTGTCGGCAGCGAGGGCGGAGCCGAAACAAAAGAGGGAAAGGGTGAGTTGCTTGAATGCGGTCATTGCGAAAGTCTAGGACGATTGGTGGGATAAAGCAAAGCTACGAAGAAAGGCATTTGAACCTTTCCAATCGGCAGGATTGTTCATGGAATAACGGGGATGCGGAAAATTGCGATCGCTTGTTTGTTGGTGGGGCCAATTTGGTCTGAAGAGGGTCCGGATTTCTCGACAGAGATTTTGCCGATTCTTTCGAACAAGTGTTTTGCCTGTCATGGGCCGGATGCGAAGAAGGATGAGGTGCGTTTGGATTCGTATGAAGGGGCGACGGAGGATCTGGGCGGGTATTCCGCAATTGATTCAGAGAAGCCGGAGAATGGTGAATTGTTGATTCGCATCCATGATGAGAAAGATCCCATGCCGCCGGAGGATGCCGAGAAGCAATTGACGAAGGCCGAGCGGGAGTTGCTGTCGCGATGGGTTAAAAGCGGCGGGGAGTATGCCGAGCATTGGGCTTTCGTGAAGCCCGGGATTGTTGAGGGTGGAAGTATTGATCGTTTGGTGGAAGCGAAACTAGATGGAAAAGGTTTCGCTCCGGAAGCAGATCGCACCACGCTGGCTCGACGCGTGGCCCTGGTCCTGACGGGGCTGCCGCCGGAGAACGAGCAACTGGAGGGGTATGTCAAAAGTGGTGATTTTGAGAGACTGGTCGATCAGCTACTGGGCAGCGAACGATTTGGTGAGCATCAGGCGCGGTATTGGTTGGATGCGGTGCGTTATGGCGATACCCATGGCTTGCACCTCGATAACAAGCGCGGGATTTATCCTTATCGTGACTGGGTGGTGAAAGCCTTTAATGAGAATTTGCCTTTTGATGATTTCATCACCTGGCAGTTGGCGGGGGATCTTTTGGAGAACCCAAGCGTGGCTCAACGCGTGGCGACGGGATACGTGCGGATGAATGTTTCGACCGCGGAAGGCGGAGCGATTCCAGCGGAGTTTCAGGCCAAGAATAATTTTGATCGCACCGAGAATTTTGGAACGATCTTTTTGGGGATGACTTTGAACTGCGCGCGGTGTCATACCCACAAGTACGACCCGATTGTGCATGAAGAGTATTACCAGTTGATGGCCTTTTTCAATAGCACGAGCGAGAGCCCGATGGATGGGAATAAGTATGAATACAAACCAGTGATGAAAGCGCCGGCGAATGCAGCGGCCTGGAAACAGTGGGATGCTTATGTAAAAAAGCGAGAGGCCCTGAAGGCGAGAGGTGAAGGAGACTTTGCGGAAGTAGCAAAGAAATTGGATGAGGAAAAAGCCAATTTGGAGAAAGCATTTACCACGACATTGGTAGCAGAGGAGTTGAAGAAGAAGCGGGAGACCAAGGTGCTTCGGCGTGGAGAATATAATGAACCGATGGGCGAGCCGGTTTCGCGGGGTGTCTTTGAGGTGTTGAATCCTTTCCCCAAAGATGCTCCCAAGAATCGTCTCGGTTTGGCGCAGTGGACGACTTCGCGGGAAAACCCTCTTGTGGCGCGGGTCCTGGTAAATCGATTCTGGCAGTCGGTGTTCGGCGCTGGTCTGGTGCGGAGTCCGGAGGATTTTGGGCTACAAGGAAGGCAGCCAACTCACCCCAGGTTACTGGATTGGCTTGCGGTGAATTTTCAGGAGAGCGGTTGGGATTACAAGCGGCTGATGAAGATGATGGTGATGAGTAAGACCTTCCGACAGGACTCCGTGCGGAGGGCTGATTTAGAGGATCCGGAGAATCTCTTGCTGGGTCGTGGTCCGAGTTATCGTCTTGATGCCGAGGTGATTCGTGATCTCGGGCTTTGGGCAGGGGGATTATTGGATCCCACGATGGGAGGCGAGGGTGTGAAGCCCTTCCAGCCCGGAGGAATGTGGGCAGCTTTGTCCCATCCGGGGAGTAATACCAAAAAGTATGTCGCGGACAAAGACGAGCGCGTGTTCAGGCGGAGCTTGTATGTTTACTGGAAGCGAACGAGTCCGCATCCTATGATGACGCTCTTTGATGCGCCGAGTCGGGAGGTGAGTTGCGTGCGCCGGACGAGTGGAAATACGCCCTTGCAATCACTCGCGCTCTTCAACGAACCGCAACGCGTGGCGATGGCGCAAGGTGTCGCGTCACGATTGTTGTCGGAAAAGAAGAATGATGTCGAGAGAGTGAACCAGCTCTTTCAATGGATTGCGTGTCGGGACGCGTCGGAGCATGAACGGACGGTTTGTTTGAAACTTCTGAAGCAGGCCAAAGATGCCAAACACGACGAAAAATCTGCTTGGAGCCAGCTCGCCGGTGCGGTGTTGGCGAGCGATACGACAATCTTACTTTATTAAATGTGATGAGCGAATTTGGAATTTTTCAAGAGAATGGTCTGAGTCAAACCCGCCGCCAGCTCTTCGGACGAGCGGCCTTGGGGCTGGGAACAGCCTCGCTGGCGCAATTGATGGGACCGAGTCTACAGGCGGCCACGACAAATGAGGGGATGCATCACAAGGCGACCGCCAAGCGGGTGATTTACCTCTTCATGAGCGGCGGTCCGAGTCAGCATGACATGTGGGATTACAAGCCGAAGATGCAGGAGATGTTCGGGAAGGATCTTCCGGAGTATGTTCGCGATGGTCAGCGCATCACGGGGATGACCTCGCGTCAAAATACTCTCCCAGTGTGTCCTTCGAAATACAAATTCACGAGGCAGGAGAATAATCAGGACGGAGTCTGGGTAAGTGAACTTCTTCCGCATACTGCGAAGGTGGTGAAGGATCTCTGCGTGGTGCACTCGACCTTTACCGAGGCCATCAATCACGATCCGGCGATTACCTACATTCAAACAGGAAGCCAGATTCCAGGTCGTCCGAGTATGGGTTCGTGGCTGAGTTACGGGCTCGGGAATGTGAACGAGAATCTGCCTGGTTACGTGGTGATGCATGCCAAGTCATCCCACGCGGAGCAGAGTTTGTTCGGGCGCCTTTGGGGGAGTGGTTTTATGCCTTCGGAACATCAAGGTGTTCTTTTGCGAAGCCAGGGAGATCCCGTTTTGTATTTGGGGAATCCCCAAAATGTTTCGAGGTCGGACCGACGCAATCAACTCGATGCGCTTTCTGCATTGAACTACGAGCAACACCAGCGGCTCGGTGATCCGGAGATTCTTTCTCGGATCAAACAGCACGAGATGGCTTATCGCATGCAGACCTCCGTTCCGGAGTTGATGGATTTATCGAGTGAGTCCGACGAGACCTTCAAGCTCTACGGAGAGGAGGCCCGGCAAGCGGGAAGCTTTTCGGCGTGTTGTCTGAACGCCCGGCGTTTGATTGAGCGAGGGGTGCGCAATGTGCAGATTTTCCATCGTGGCTGGGATGCTCATGGTAATCTTCCTCGCGAACACGAATCGCAGTGTAAGGATATCGACCAAGCTTGTGCGGCCTTGATCATCGACCTAAAACGCAAAGGCATGTTGGAAGACACGCTTGTCGTTTGGGGCGGGGAATTTGGGCGGACGGCTTATTGTCAGGGTGGTTTGAAGAAGGAGAATTATGGGCGTGATCATCACCCGCGTTGTTTCACGACCTGGATGGCAGGTGGCGGAGTGAAGCCGGGGATTACTTATGGCAAGACCGACGACTTTGGTTACAACATCGCTGATGCCGATGGGAATCCACTCAAGCCACAACCGGATAAGGAAAAGCACACACCGGGAACGATGCATATTCATGATTTGAACGCGACGATTCTACATCTCCTGGGGATTGATCATAAGAAGCTGACGTATCGCTACCAGGGGCGTGATTTCCGCCTCACGGATATTCACGGGCATGTGATCAAAGAACTGCTCGCATAGAATTTTCAGTCTCGTCTGGCTCTCACGAAATAGCAAAGGTTGATCCAGCTGTTGATTTCGCCCCTCGCGTTTGGAGTCACTTCTGCCAGTCGACGTGGGCTGAATGATTCAGGACTGAGACGTGGTCGACATCACCGTCACTCTCGGCTACTTGTGCTCGTCGTCGGTTTTGTCCTCTTTGCAGGAAAGGAGATAGGCGACCATGTCGCGCATTTCCTGTTTGTTGAGAATGCCGGCCATGGGTGGCATCGCGGAGACGGGGGTAGTCTGGCTGGCGATCTTCTCGGGAGCGATGACGGTGATTTTCTGCTCGATCTTCACGCGGGAGTTTCCTTTGTCATCCTTGGTGAGAATGGTGCCGGTGATAGCGGTGCCGTCCTTCAAGGTGATGGTGCCCAAGCCGAATCCTTCGGCCACTTCGGCGCCGGGGTTGACGAGGGAACGGAGGAGGTATCTGGCGTCCTTGGACTTGCCGATGGCTCCGAGCTCAGGGCCGACGTCGGCCCCGACGCCGTGCATGGTGTGACAGCGTTGGCATTGCGCGATACCGTGGCCGTAGAAGGCGGCCTTTCCTTTGGCGACGTCGCCACCGGTTTCACAAAGAACGTTCCATTCGGCGAAGGGATCATCCTTGGGAAGTTTGGCGCGGAAGTCGGCCAGGGCTTTCCTGGCTTGTGGTGACTTGGAGGCTTCGGCTGCCATCACGACATCGAGGGCGAGTTCGGCCTCGAGTTTGTTCGCGGTGAGTTTTTTCAACTCGGCGGCGATAAGCTTTCCGGCTTCGGGCTTGTTGATTGTGCCGAGAGTTTTGATGGTGAGTTGCTTTTCGGCGAGGGTGGTTTGTTTGTCTTTCAGCGTGTCGGCGAGAAGTTTGAGGGACTGCGCTCCGGGGTTGAGGAAGACCAGTAGCGAGCGGGCGCGGCTGCGGATCTTATCGCTCTTGTCGGAGACGAGGGCATTCAATTCATCTTTCCACTTGGGGTTTTTTTTCTCAAGTGGAGCGAGGATATTGAGAGCTTCGAGTCGAGCGTCTTCGGGAGCGTCTTTGGCATTGAGGTAGGCTTTGAGCTGCGCTGAACTGATAGCGAGTTTGTCCTGGCTGACGAGCTTGAGGGCGCGGGCAAGGAGTTCGGTCGCTTCCTTGTCAGTAGGCGCGGACTTGAAGTAAGGTTGCAGTTGCTCGATGAGAGTGGCGGGCAGTTTGGTGCGACCCTTGGGCAGGGTACGGGCGAAGCCGGTGACGGGATCTCCAACCGGTGGGTTGTTCCAGTCGAGCAAGGTGGTGATGGCGTCGCGGCGGATACGCTTGTCGATTGAGGAATCATTGACGATGTCGACGATGACCTTGAGGTCCTGCGGGCGGGCGAGAGTCCAGGCGGCGTGGAGGGCCCGACGTGCGCTGAGCGGGTGGTGCTTCACTTTTGGAGTGACGCGCTTGGCAATCGCGTGGGCACGTTCGGAGAGAGCGGCGTAGGCTCCGACGACGTTTTCATCGTAGGCTCCGCGGATCGCTTCCTGGCGAACGGCTTCGTCGGTGTCGTCGAAGAAGGCAGAGATCTCGGGTGCTTGTTGGCGTCGGAGGGCCACGACGGCGGCGCGTCGGACGGCAATGGATTTGTGAGATTTGAGCGCAGCGAGCTCGGAAGCTTTAGCCGCTTTGGCCAGGACCATAATGCCACTGTGGCGAACGACGACGTCTTTGTCGGCATTGCGTTCGAGGAAGGTGATGGCGGGTTGGACGGCCTTGCTTTCTTTCGCATTGGCGAGCGCAATGGCAGCGAGTCCGCCGACGCGGGTGGATGAGTCGTCAATGGCGGCGATGAGCTCGCCACGGTAGGCGTGGCTATGATCTGCGTGGTTGCCGAGGACGCGCGCGGTGTTGGCGCGGATTTCCATTTCCTTGTCCAGAAGAAGTCCTTTGAGGTTGGAGAGAAGTTTGGGGTCCTTTTGTGCAAGTTGGCCGATCCCCCAGAGTCCGTGGACGCGGCGGAGGAGTGGGTTTTCAGTTGCGAGGGCTTTTTGGAAGATGGCGAGAGATTCCTTGCCACGCTCGGCAAGGGCGTATTGCGCGCGGCAGCGGACCCGCTGGTCGGCGTGGTCGAGAAGGGTTTCGAGCTTTTTGGAGTCGATGTTTGGGAAGCCCTTCGCGAAGAGTTCAGCGACCTCCTTCACGGCGGCAGCGTTATCCTTTCGGTCGCCCGTCATGGCGTAGATGTTTCCTTTGTTCGGTCTGCTCCATCCTCCGCCGTAGTCGGAGATGTAAAGTTTGCCGTCGTAGCTCCAATCGATGTCGGTGAGAGCGATGCCCTTCAGGAAGACTTCCTGGGTTTTGAGTTTGAATTCCGCACCATTGGGTTCGAGGGAAAAGTTTTCGATGACGCAGCGGTCGGCATTGGCGACGTAGCCGACGACGAAGAAGTTTTTGTCGAACTTGCTCGGCATGGTAGTTACGCCCGGGTTGTAGGCCAGGCCGCAGGGGCCATTGACGGAGTATGCGATGGGTGGATTGACGAAGGCGGGCTGGCGGTCGTGACGGGTTTCCCAAATGCCTTCGTTCATCCAGGCGTCGATTTGATCTTCTTTGCGAGGTGGTTTTGAGCCGAGGTGATCCCAGGCGACGCCGCCGAAGGAGGCGAGCGTTTGGTGTCCCATGCGCCAACCGGTGTCGCCGTGTTCGACGAGGTAGAGGATGCGTTCACGGTCGCCTTGGTCGTAGTCGTTATCGACGGTGAAGAGGTTGCCGAAATCATCGAAGACGATCTCCTTCGGATTGCGGAGGTTGATGTAGAATTCTTCGAATTCCGTGCCGTCGGGATTGCTTCGGAAGACTCCGCCGCTGTCGGGGCGGGAGAAGGTTTTGCCATCTTGATAGACGTGGTAACCGCGGTCGCCGATGGACCAATAGAGTTTACCGTCGGGGCCGAAGGCGAAGCCGTTCAAGTCGTGTCCGGAGAAGCTCACGCGCACGCCGAAGCCGTCGACGAGGGTTTTCACTTCTTCGGCTTTTCCGTCGCCATCGATGTCCTTGAGGCTGTAGACGCCGGGGATCATGGCGAAATAAACGGTGCCGTCTTTTTCAATGAGGCCGCCGGAGGGGCCTGCGAGGGGTTCGTTAAAGTCACCACGGAAAACGGTGGTCTTGTCGGCTTTGCCGTTTCCGGTGGTGTCTTCGAGGACTTTGATAACTTCGGATTGGTCGTCGAATTGATCCCACTTGAGAAAATCGGGTTCTACGCCGGACCACTTCTTGTGGTAAGCCTCGCGGTCTTTGAGAGTCATGGTGGAGATGTCGCCATTGACGCGGTCGCGGAGATAGCGGTTGTTTTTTCCGCCGTGGCGAATGTCTTGCACCTGGACGCGCCAGCGGTGGGTCTCGGCAGCATAAACGCGGTTTTTTCCGTCGATGCAAATCGCGGTGACGTTATTGACCTGATCTGCCGTGGCGAACTGGGTAATTTTTGTTCCCTCGGGAATGTGAATTTTGGGGAATTCAGGCGAGGGCTTGATTTGGGCCTGCAGAGGAAGGACGAGTGTGAGAGCGGCGGCGCTTGTGAGAATCGGGACGTTCATGAGTGCAGGGAGGTCATACGGGCG
>NHEN01000057.1 GCA_002172625.1 Verrucomicrobiaceae bacterium TMED86
AGTCTAGCGCTTCAATTTGCGATCATGATAGGGCTCACCGGCAGGCACTCTCAGAGGCAAATGCAGCCCACCTGACTTCTCCATTTCAGCAAAAAGCTGCGCCCGCAGTTCAGCCGCCTTTTCTTTGAAGGCCGGGACATTGATCAAATTATGCCGCTCGTGTGGATCGCTCTCAAGGTCGTGCAGACTGTCGATATCCCACTGCCCGTGATAATAGACATACTTCCACCGATTCGTTCGAATCGCCAGGGTCGTCGGTTGGGCCGGAAAATTCCACTCCCAATGATATTCGTAGAGAATGTGATCCCGCCAATCTTCCCCGAGCTTCTCACCCTTGAGAAGTGGAAGAAACGACCGGCCATCGATCTTTGGCGCCCCCTGTGGCACCGCCGCTCCAGCCGCATCCATCAAGGTGGGAGCGATATCAATATTCTGCACCATCAGTGGGACTTCAGTTCCAGGCTTGATCCCAGGCCCTCGTGCCAACATCGGAACACGGATTGATTCCTCGAAAGCATCCCGCTTGTCGTAAAAACCATGCTCGCCCAAGGCGAAGCCGTTATCTCCCATGTAGATCACGAGGGTATTATCCGCGAGCCCGGCTTGATCGAGATGATCTAAAACGCGACCGACATTTTCATCGAGTCCGTGGATGGTTTCACAGAAATTCCAATAGAGCTCGTCGAAGTCCGGAACCGGATCGTGATCCAGCGCTCCGGTCTCCATGTGGTCGATCCCGTGGATCCCATAGCGTCTTTCCTTAACCCAACGTGGCTGCGTCGCGTAATTCTCCTCAGTGTTCGCCATCGTCGCGGGATAGTCGATTTTCTTCCCTTCGTATCGCTTGGCATGACGTGGCGCGGGGGTGAATGGAAAGTGCACCGCTTTGTATGAGAGATAGAGCAAGAAGGGTTTTTCATCTTTGCGCCCCTTCAACCAATCAAGCGCCCGATCCGTCAGGATGTCGGCATTGTATCCCTCGAAGGTCTTGCGCTTGCCATTGATATTGAGTTCCGGATCAAAGTATCTTCCCTGCCCTTTAAAACTGACCCAATGGTCAAATCCCGGACGCGGTTCGTCATTGTCATGCCCCATATGCCACTTACCCACAAAGGCTGTTTCATATCCGGCCTTCTGTAAGTGTTGTGGAAAAAACACGGTCCCCTTCGGCACCGGACGTTGATTATCCACGACACGATGGTGATGCATATACTGCCCAGTCAAAATCGAAGCCCGGCTCGGCGAGCACAAGGATGTCGTCACAAAAGCATTTTTCAAATGCGCTCCCTCCGCAGCCAAACGATCCATCGCCGGGGTCTCCAGCCATTCCGGAGCTTCCTCATGAAAGCCCATCAAATCATACCGATGGTCATCACTGAGCAAAAATACAATATTTAGGGGATCTCCTGTAAGAACCCCGGGAATCAAAGCCGTTAAAATAGATCGAAGCATCACCCCCATTGAAAGGCCCCAAGGGGCATTCGTCAAAACAAGATCCCCGCCATTCTTCTTTTCCAAAACCAATGCCCACTCGTTCGCCTCTCATCCTCCTTTCACTGTGGGCCATTGCCGCACCGCCCCTTCTGGCCCAAAAAGATTTCCCCATCGTTCCCGAAGATTTTCAGGTCTCGCTCTTCGCTCGCGACCCCATCGTCAGAAATCCCTGCGCCATCACTTTCGATGCCAAAGGACGACTCTGCGTTGGCATGGGCCCCCAATATCGCTCCCCAAAACCCGATACCAAGCCCGACTCGGTTTGGATCATCACGGACGAAGACTCCGACGGGAAGGCCGAGAAGCGCCATCAGTTCGCAACGGGATTCAATTCCATTCAAGGCATGGCCTGGAAGGGCGACTGGCTGTGGATTGCCAATGCTCCCGACCTTACCCGCGTTCGTGATACCGATGGTGATGATTTGGCCGACGAATATATCCGGGTCTTCACTGACCTGGGAAATCTCGAACACGGACTCCATGGGCTCAACTTTGGACCCGACGGTCGTCTCTACATGTCCAAGGGAAATTCCAAAGGGCTCACCCAACTTCCAAATCGGCTCGCTCCCGCACCATTCCGGGAACTTTGGGGAGTTCATGTTCCCCCCGGAACGGCGGAACCCAAACCAAGGTCTTTCACATCGAAAGACTACCAAAAGAACTTTCACGATCCCCGCGACGATTGGGGCATCTCCGGAGGAATTCTCAGATGCGACGATGACGGTTCGAATCTCGAAATCGTCTCACGAGGGTTTCGCAACCCCTGGGACATTGCTTTCGACGATCACTTCAACTGGCTCGGCACCGATAACGACCAAACCCATGGAGACAAGATTTTCACCCCATTCTTCGGATCTCACTTTGGCTGGGGGCATGCCTGGAGCTACGACTGGAAAGGAGACGAGCATCTCCCCACCTCCCCCTCCAGCGGGCCGCTTTTCGAAGGCTCGGGAGCTGGTGTGATCTACGCCAACCATCCCGGCTATCCCGAAAGATATCGCGACGTTTTCCTCATCAACGACTGGCTCAACCGGGAAGTTCTCATCTACAAATCCCGCTGGGATGGTGCCTGGCGAAAATCTGCCACCACTCAACTCCCCGTCCTCGCCCATGCCGAGGGCGGACGAAGCATGCCCCTCAGCAAGGGCCGATCATTCGATCCGGTTGACATCGAAATCGGTCCCGATGGAGCAATTTGGATCTCAAGTTGGGGACGCCAATATGGCGCTCACTTTGAACACAACAAACTCGCCAATGAAGGCCGAATTTACAGGCTGTGGCCGAAGGAATTTTCACCAGCCGTCAAAGCCGAAAAAGCGACTACCGTAGAGGCACTCATCGGACAACTCGGAAGCCACCTTCCGGTTTGGCGAAGTAATGCCCAGGAGGAACTCATCAATCGCGGGAACAAAGTGAAATCCCAACTCCTGGCCGCGCTTCGTAATCCCAAACGCACGACCGCACACGAAACCTGGCTAGTTTGGACGCTCGGACGGATCAATCCCAAGTCGTGGTTTGATTCCACCCCGAATCAACTCATCCAGAGCATTCGTCTTGCCGCCCTCAATGGAAGAATGGATCTCAAGATCCTCGCTGCGCTCAAAAACTCCAATCCGCAGGTGCGTCTCGCCGCCGTCATTGCTCTTCGCGAACTCGACCAAAAAAACTCCTCTCAATCGATTATCGACCTCTTGGCCAAGGAGTCCGACCGAGTGGTCTACTACGCAGCCTGGGGAGCGCTTATGGATCTCCTCCCAATCCCCGAACAAAAGAGACTTCTGACCGACAAACGTCCTCAGGTTCGGCTCGCAATTCTCCTCACTCTCCTCGAAAAAGACGCCCTTTCCGACAAGGAAATTATAACACTACTCGACGACATCCATCCTCCCGTCGCTCAGATCGCTGCAAAACGTCTCGGAGGAAAACATCAACACGAACTGCGTGGCCGTCCGCTGGAGTCGGAAGAAGAACTCAAACATCAAGCTCCCCTTGTCATTCCATTCTCCGACATCACACCAAGTTCAGGCCACCTTTACCGCACCGCCCTTCTGCAACCGGGAACCCACTTTTATACCGACCGAGGATATCGCATCACTAAGGTTCCGCCCGAACTTGCCGGTTTGGCATTTCTGCAGACCGCCTGCAGCGATGCCGACGCTTCCAGTGGAACTACGGTAAGCCTCAATCTCAAATACCCCTCCACCGTCTATTTCATCGATGACGCTCGCGGTGAAAAACTTCCAGTCTGGGCGCGTGGCAAATGGAAGGAAACTCCGCTCATCATCGAGGGGGACGATCCAAAGAAAATGAAAGTCTATCGCGCAGACCTCCCAGCAGGACCACTAACGCTCGGATCAAATCGCGACGATGTTCGGGCCAGGAAAGGAAACTATCTCCTGGCCGCGCAACCCACTCTTCTCTCATCCGACGGTAAACTTGCCACAGAGTCAACCATCCTTCCTCTTCTCAAAGAAGCCGATCCAGCCCGAGGACATGATCTCTTTTTTAGTCCTCTCGGAGCTAACTGTAGCTCTTGCCATCAGGTCCTCGGCCGGGGCAACAATCACGCACCCGACCTTTCCGACATCGGTTCGCGTGCCGATGCCTCAACCATCATCGAATCAATCATCAAGCCCAGCGCCAGCATCGTCGAAGGCTTCGCAGCCCACCAAATCACTACCCATGCAGGCAAAGCCCACCTCGGCATCATCCTTCAGGAGACAGGGCGTAGCGTCACCCTCGCTCAAACCGGCGGATCTACGGTAGAGATCTCCCGCAAGGAAATCAAAGCCCGTTCCGCACTGAGTGTATCCGCCATGCCCGAAGGGTTCGCAGCCATGCTCACCAGTCAACAGCTGGCTGACATCACCGCGTGGATGCTGACGTTAAAAAAAACCAAGGCGCTTCAACCCGAAAATGGTGTTTTTCAATTCCACAAAAAGGACAACGAACTCCAACTCATCCTAAATGAAAAACAAATTGCGAGCTACCTCCTTGATCATCCCAAGATCAGCCGACGGGCCTTTGTCAATTTCAAGACGCCTTCCGGAATTCAGGTCACCCGTAATTTTCCCGCCCGCGCTCCGGAAGACTTGGATCGTAACGGGAAAAGCATCATTCATCCATTCATGCACCCCGGACTTTGGATGAGCTTCGGCTGGATTGACGGCAATGACTACTGGAGGCTTACTTCTCCGGTAGTTCTCGAAAAATTCTCCGAAGTCCCAATCAACAATCCCGGTTCGGCATGTTTCGAGACCCGCGATCGCTACCTCTCCAAGGATCGTAAGGAAACAATCTGCATCCAAGACACCCGCTATCACTTTCAACACATCGAGGAAGGGATTCTCCTTCACTGGGATTCAAAATTCTACAACGACGAACGCGATTTCACCTTTGGTGATCAAGAGGAAAGCGGACTCGCTCTACGCATTGCCAGCCCTCTTCGCGTCGAGGGAGGAAAGGGCCGAATCACCAACAATCGAGGTGATTTCAATGCTTCGGGGACCTGGGGAAAGAAATTCCGTTGGATCGACTACTCCGGCCCCATAAACGACAAGCAGGCGGGAATCTTGGTCCTCCCACACCCCGAAAACCCTCGCAGAAGCTGGTCCCACAGTCGCGACTACGGAGTCCTCGCTTCCAACCCATTTCCCAAGCAACCAAAGGAACGAAGGGAGCCCTACATCACAACTACCGTAAAAAAAGGCGAACACTACCGTCTTCGCTACTCCATCTTAATTCACGAATCAGATCTCTCCTCCTTCGACCCAGCCATTCTCGCTGAGCGCGTAATAGCTTCTGGATTTCCCACCGAGTAACCCTTCCTGTTAGATTAAAAGATCACTCAACACATGACCATGCACATCGGTAAGACGTCGCTCGATACCGTTGTGATAGAAGGTCAGGTTCTCGTGATTTAACCCAAGTAAATGGAGGAGGGTCGCGTGAAAGTCATGCATCGTTACGACCTTATCCACCGCCCGGTGCCCGAATTCGTCGGTCGCGCCATAACTCATTGGAGCCTTCACGCCCGCTCCCGCTAAGAAGACAGTAAAGCCATCCGGATTGTGATCGCGTCCACTTGCACCTTTTTGGAATGTTGGCATGCGTCCGAATTCGGTCACAAAAGCGAATAAAGTATCGTCGAATAGGCCACGTGATTTGAGATCACGAATCAAGGCCGCCACTGGTTGGTCGAGAATCGCTCCGTGGATACCATATTGTTTCTTCAAGGCGCGATGCCCGTCCCAGTTCCCAACACCCTCACCCATGGCGTAGGCTCCATTAAACACCTGCACAAAGCGCACTCCGTCCTCCACCAGCTTGCGCGCCAGCATGCAATTTTTCGCAAAACCTGCTTTCACCGGATCACGACTATCCGCTCCGTAGAGTTTTTTGAGCGAAGCGGGTTCTTTTGAAAGATCGGTCACTTCGGGCACACTCAACTGCATTCGCGCCGCCAGCTCATAGCTCGCAATCCGTGCCGCCAATTCCGTATCGCCTGGAAATTGATCCTGATGGCGTTGGTTCAAAAACTTTAAATATTGCCTCGCCGCTTCGTCAGTCTCCTTGCCCACTCCTTTCGGACTTTGTAAATTACCAATCTGCTTTTGCATATTGAAGGGCGTTCCTTGAAACACCGCCGGAAGAAATCCCGGCCCCCAATTGTTCACACTCGACTGCGGCACACCCCGGGGATCCGGCAGCGCCACAAAGCCCGGAAGATTTTCCGATTCACTTCCCAAGGCATAGGTCGCCCATGCCCCCATGCTTGGAAAACCATCCAAGGTAAACCCGGTCGACATGAAATTCTCCCCTGGCCCATGGGTATTCGTCTTGCTAGTCAGCGAATGAATAAAACAGAATTCATCCACCAACTTTCCAATCTCAGGGAGAAGATCCGAAGTCATTTTCCCGCAATCCCCTCGGGGACGAAACTCAAACTGCGGAGCCGCCAAATTTCCATTCTCTCCCTGAAAACTCTTAAAGCCCTTCGCCATCGTCGGGAGGGGCTGCCCTGATCGCTTCACCAACTCCGGCTTGTAGTCGAAAGTCTCCAACTGGCTCAGCGCGCCCGAGCAAAAGACCATAATTACCCGCTTCGCCGGAGGGTCAAACTCGGGCTCCCGGCGGGCATTCGGTTGTAGAGGATCAATCAAGGCATTCGCCAACAATCCCTGTGAACTCAAAAGCTCGGTCAGCGCAATTCCGCTGAGACCTGAACCAGCCCGGCCGAGGAAGTTTCGGCGATTCATCAGGGCCGCCCGATAGGCATCGATCATGGCAAAAAGAGAAATTCGTTGGTGTTAAAGAGAACGCGACAGAATTGCGGCAAGCCATGTTGATTCACAAAATCTACACCTTTGCTTACCTCCTCCGCCGTAGGCACCCGTCCAAAACAATATTGGAAAGCCAAGACAATCTGCCCGTTAACTTTTCCTCCCGCTTCTGCCACCAGGCGCTTGGAAAAAATCTCAGACTGCTGCTCCACGAAATGACTATTGAAAAGATTCAGGGACTGAAGCGGCGTCGTTGATTGCGTTCGCTTCGAACAAATTAATCCCGCGTCCGGTCGATCAAACGCCCCAAATACCCCATCCTGTTCCATCCTCACGCGGTGTCCGTAAATCATGCGACGCCATTCCAGCGGACCAAATTCTTCCTTGGCATCATAAACCCGCACGTAATTCGTATTAGGCTTGAAGAAACTGAATCCCGGCCCACCCATTTTGAGATCGAGGGAACCCGAAACTTGTAAAATCGAATCCCGAATCGCCTCAGCTTCGAGACGCCGTGGCTGAAACCGCCAAAGCAATCGATTATGGGCATCCTTCTCCATGCCCAGGGAATTCGGACGTCCGGATTGCTGGTAGGCTTTCGAACTTAGAATGAGCCGATGCAAGTTCTTGATCGACCATCCGTCCTTTACGAAGCGCACCGCCAACCAATCAAGAAGCCCGGGATGCGAGGGCTTCCCGCCCATCCCACCAAAATCGGATGGCGTATTCACCAGGCCCGTTCCGAAATGCAAATGCCACACCCGGTTCACCATCACGCGCGCGGTGAGCGGATTCTTTGGCGAAGCAATCCACCGGGCTAAACCCTTTCTTCGATCGACATCACTCGTTGCAGAAGACATTTCCAATGATCCAAACACCTCCGGAATCCCCGGAGGAACTTCTTCTTTTGGCTGCGTCACATCACCCCGATTGAGGAGGTGCATCGGCGGTGGCTTTTGAAAGACTCCTCCAAAAATCATCTTCTTTCCATCGAGTCGGCGACGAGCCTCGCTCAGACTTTGGTGATCCAACACCGCCGAGCGCTGCGGCCCTTCCAGCTTACCTGGATCGAAACTCATCAAGCGACCCTTCGAACCTGCGACCTCCCGCCAAGCATCCTTGTCTGCGGCCACCTCGATAACATAATCAATCGGCAAGCGATCCTTATAAACGCCCTTTCGGTCCCTCCCCCAGGTCACACGATCGATCAGGATTGGCTTTCCAAAATCGAGTATGACCCAACCTCCCCGGGTCTCACTGGCGATCCAACTCCGGCCATTGCCGTATTTACCATCGTTGATGTATTCCAAGCGATGCTTCGACGGATCATGGTAGTCTCCCGAGGAACTTGCGACGACACCATTTGAGGCCAGAGCAACATTCGTTGATTTCTCTCCAGAAGACCAAACTTCCAACTCATCAATGCAGGGCTCTACACCATTGGTCTTCCGAATCGTAAATCTCAAATACCGAGCCGAAATTGGAGCAAACCTTTCCGTATTCAGAAGAGGGCTTACCGGAAGACGAACTCCCATCTTCTTCAGTCTCTGCTCAACCAAAGCAATCCGCATATCGAGAGATCGGATTTCCTCTTCCCGCTTTTCGGAATCATCCCGAAACGGGCGATTCCCGTAACGAACACCACCGAAGATCGCTTGCATCCGATGGTAGTCCTTTTGAGAAATGGCATCGAATTTGTGATCGTGACAGCGTGCACAATGAACCGTCAACCCCAGGAAAGTCGCCGAAGTGTTGATGACAATCTCATTCAACTCATCCTGACGCGCCCGCTTGATCGATTCGTCATCCTTCCCCACCTGCCCCTGCAGAAGCGCTGCAGCTGTCACCAAAAAACCCGTGGCCGCGTCTTTCGACACCGTATCGCCAGCCAGTTGTTCGAAGACAAACTGATCGTATGGAAGATCCTCATTGAATGCCCGAATCACGTAATCGCGATAGGGCCAGGCGTTGGGGCGCGGAGTGTTCACCTCGAATCCATGAGTCTCAGCAAAGCGCACTGCATCAAGCCAATGCTGCCCCCAGCGCTCACCATATTGGGGAGACACAAGTAACCGCTCCACCGCAGATTCATAGGCCTCGCTCGTATCTTCCTTCCAAGATTTTTCGAACGAATTAATTTCATCTGGGGTCGGAGGCAACCCGGTCAAATCCAGAAAAATACGTCGCAGAAGATTCTCAGGCTCTGCACGCTTCGAAAATGAAAGCCCTTCCTCCTTCAACCGCTGCAACAAAAAGCCATCGATGCCATTTTCCTCCCCGAGATCCGGGACGCTCCGCTCCGCCACCTCGTGAAACGACCAATGATTGGGATCGGGCTTGCTCCAAGCTTCCGCCACCAAGGCGCAGCCAACAAAAGCTGGGACGAGAAGACGAATTTCTGAGTTCACGATTCAAAAAGGGCTCTATCGAATCTTCTCGTCAGGTAATTCCCCCTTAATTCCCTCATCCATGGGCATTTCATCCTTCTTCCCGGGATTGGCCTCTTGAATCCGCTGGTCCAGTTCCCTACGCAACTTGGCAACCAGCGCCTCATAACGGGCATCCTTGATCAAGTTCCTCGTTTCACCGGGGTCCGATTTCAAGTTGTAGAGTTCCGCCATGTGCTTGTCCGGAGAACCATCACCATGGGGATAGCGAATATACTTCCACTCGTCGGTCCGCAAAGCACGCACGTTGGGTGTGTAGGGAAATTGCTTCTCGTAGTTATATTCGTAATACCAACTGGTGCGCCACTCGGGATCTCCGGTAGTGATGAGCTTCTTCCATGACTTGCCCTGCGTCTTCTTCAAGGGCGGCGCTCCACAGATTTCCAAAATCGAAGAAGCAAAGTCCAAAGTCAAAGTCTGCGCCTCGATCTTCTTTGGATACTTGGGAGAGACCAAGTCCGGATAGCGCACAACCAAGGGAATCCGCAATGAAGGCTCGTGCCCCGTCCGCTTGTCCACCATCCCGTGTTCCCCTTCGAGCAAACCATTGTCACTGGTGAAAATGAAAAGCGTGTTGTCCAGCTGACCGGTCCGCTTGAGATAATCGTAGATGCGCCCCACCGAATCATCCACTGAAAGCAAAGTCCCCCAGTAAGCCCGCACCATATCCTCAAAGTGAAGCATTCCCGCCGCCGAAGTATCCGGGAACTTCTTCCTCCAATCGAAAAGTGGTCCATAGATCCCATGCCAAGTGCTCAGACGCTGCTTGATCCAAGTCGGTTTGTCATCCAACTGGAAAGCCGTCTGAGGATAAGGCACCCGAATTTGATCAAAAGCATTCTCATACTTCGGCTCAGGAAAATAAAAACTATGCGGAGCCTTATGCCCCAGCATCAGCATGAAGGGCTTCTCTCCACCCTCCTGCTTTTCCATCCAATCAATTGCCATGTCTGTGACCACCGTGGTGTAGTAGCCGGGAACCACTTTTCGCTCGCCATCGTTGGCCCGAAACTCCGTGTCGAAATATTTCCCCTGCCCGCGATGTGTCACGAAGTGATCAAAGCCCGGACGCTTGCTGTCGTCCGCTTCACCCATGTGCCACTTGCCAATATAGGCCGTCGCATACCCGGCCCCCTGAAGCTGACGCGGAAAGGTCGGAAGATCCTTTGGATAGTCCGTGAAATTATTCACCACCCCGTGCGAATGGGCATACAAGCCTCCCAGAATCGAAGCCCGGCTCGGCGAGCACAAGGAAGTCGTGCAGAAGTGATTCTTAAACAAAACCCCTTCCGCCGCCAACTGGTCAATCCGGGGCGTCTTCAAATGAGGATGCCCCATACAACTCAAAGCATCGGACCTCTGGTCATCGGTCAAAATGAAAACGACATTGGGACGAGCCGCTTCAGCCAGGCACATTGACCCCAGTATGAAAAACCCTGATGAAATCTTCAAACGCATTCCTAGTAATTTAGCCAAAGCGTAAGACTCGGCGAGCAAAATCAACCAGACAGAAGAGGCTCCCAGCCGCACTCCCTATTTTCCGAGCGCCTGCTTGCAAGATCCTCAATTTCACCTTCAATACCCTCATGAGATTCCTCCTCACGTTCTTCTTCTCGGCTTCACTCCTCGCAGCCGCGGCTCCGCAGATCAAGCTCACGCAGACTTTCGAAAACCAGAAACTCAAGCTCCCGGTCGACCTCGCCATTCCGCCCGATAGCTCGGACCGCCTGTTTCTCGTTCAGCAGTTTGGCAAAATCACAATTCTTCCCAAAGACCGTTCTTCGTCCGATAACGTGACTTTTCTCGATCTCACTTCCCGGGATATGATCAGAAAGCAATTTGAGGAAGGCCTCCTCGGACTCGCCTTTCATCCTAACTTCGCCAAGAACCGGAAGTTCTACATCTACTACACCCTTCAGGAGCCCAAGCACACCGTGCTGAGCGAAATGCAGACCTCGGTTGACGATCCGTCCAAAGCAGACCCCTCCACCGAGCGCGTTCTCCTTCGTATCCCGCAACCTTTCTGGAACCACAACTCCGGCAACATCCTCTTCGGACCCGACGGCCTTCTTTACATCGCCGTTGGCGATGGAGGAAAAAGCAACGACGTGCAACGCCTCGCGCAAAACACCTTCGCCTACAACGGTAAGATCCTCCGTATTGATCCCGATTCACGCAGTGGTAACCGCCCTTACGGACTCCCCAAAGACAACCCCTTCCTCGGCAGGCCAGGCTGGCATCCGGAAATCTTCGCCCTTGGACTTCGTAATCCCTGGGGACTATCCTTTCATCCAAAAACCAAAGAACTCTGGTGCGCCGATGTGGGACAGGGACAATACGAAGAAATCGACATCATCAAAAAAGGCGGCAACTACGGCTGGTCCTTCATGGAAGGGACCCACGCCAAAACCATTCGTCAGGATGACCCGCCCGAAGAGTCCAGATTCATCAATCCCATCTTTGAGTATGGCCGCCAAGACGGTATCTCCATCACCGGCGGATACCACTACCATGGAAAGTCAGTTCCAGGGCTAAAGGGCCAATACATCTACGCCGATTGGGGATTCGGAACGATCTGGGCCCTCGACTATCAGGAAGGACAAAAGCCCAAGAACACCAAGATCTTTAACCGCCCCGAAAAAATGGCCAAGTTCCGTCCCACCGCTTTTGTCCAAGACGCCTCAGGTGAAATGCTGATCCTGTCGCACGACCACAAGATCTACACAATTTCATCCAAATAGTAGCGCGCGATGAAATCCATCCCATCGCTCCTTCTGTGCATCGCGTCAATTTACACTCTTGAGGCAAAAGAGCCCAAGGAACTCGACAAAGACGTCAACTACGACGAGGAGAATCTTCCGGCCTACGACCTCCCCCCTCTCTTAACTTCTTCAGAAGGCAAGCCCATCACGACACCCGATGAATGGTTCAACATTCGGCGTCCCCAAATTATGTCCCTCTTTGGGAATTTGGTTTACGGAACCGTTCCAAAACCATCTTCGCCAATCAAAACGAGCTTCAAGGTTCTCAAAGAGGACAAGACCTTTCTCGGCGGAAAAGGTACTCGTAAAGACGTCCGCATCAGATTCGAAAATGAGAGAGGCCGGGTTGACATGCTCATCCTCGTCTTCGTTCCCAACAATGTCGATAAACCCGTCCCTGCGTTCATGAAACACAGCTTCAGCAGCACTCATGGAAACGATTTCGATGTTCACTTCCTCAAAAAAAATTGCTTCAAAAACGGATGGCCCATCGGAGAGTTCTTCAAGCGCGGCTACGGCTTTATCGCGGTCTACCAACAAGATCTCGTGAAACACAACGAAGTGGAATTCCTAAAAGGCATTCACAAGCTCTTTTACCCTAAAGGTCAGAGCTTCCCTAAAGCATCTGAATGGGGCGTTCTCTCCACAGTGGCCTGGGGCGCTTCACGGGCGATGGACTACCTCGAAACAGACAAAGGCATCGACGCCAAACGTGTCGCAATCATGGGGCATTCCAAAATGGGTAAGGCAACTCTCTGGACTGCGGCCCAAGACCGACGTTTCGCTCTCGCTATCTCTGCCCAGTCCGGTTGCGCCGGAGCCGCTCTGTGGCGACGTAAATCAGGCGAGACCCTCGACAAAATGGTCACCCGATTCCCCTACTGGCTTTGTCGTAATGCCTGGAAATTCGTCAACAACGAAGACGACCTTCCAGTCGATCAACACATGCTCCTCGCATGCATCGCTCCACGCCCCGTCTACGTTCACAGCGCTGTCGGGGACACCTGGGCAGACGGCAGAGGAGAATACCTTTCCGCCTACCACGCCAGCCCAGTATACAGACTCTTCGGAAAAAAGGGCCTTGAATCCGAAGAATCCCCGCCAGTCGGTGAAGCCATCATCAAGTCAGACGTCGGTTACCACATTCGCGAGGGTGGCCATTCAGTCGAGATGTTCGACTGGCTCAAATTCCTCGACTTCGCCGATCATCATTTAAAAAAATAGGCAGCGAGATCTTCTTCCTCGTTGAATTTCCCGCCCAGTTTTCTGGAGACATTCTTCACAGAGTCGCTGGTATCGATGCCTGCCGTATCATAGGGCGCATTCAGAACCAAAAGGCCGTCAATATCACCATACTTCACAGCACCAGGGAGAAAGTCGGCGCCCCAGTGGGTCTTGAGGTTTTGAAAACGGAAGTCTTCGGTATCGATCCACGCTTTTTGAATGACTTCTCCACCGGCAATTGCCCTGGCTGCCGCAGCCCAAGGTCCAGCCCCATCTGAACCAACAAGGGAGATTTTCTGGACGTCGTAGTTTTCGTTGTGTTGAGCGAAGGAGACGGTGGTTAATACATCGTGAACCCGTCGGGCGAAGGTGCTGTGGTTGTAGCCGTAGTAGTAGACCGGTGAACGCTGCCAGCTCGTGGCGGGTAATTTGGTTTTCTGATTTTTTGAATAGATTAGTCCCGGATTGGCTCCCTTGGATTTGGCCAAACTCTCCGCATTCAAGAAGTCGCCCTGGCCATACAGATCCAAACCCATCACGGCGATTCCACTTTCGAGAAGTTTACGCACACCGTCTTTCGGCTCTGCTCCCTTTTTGAAAATCCCGCTCTTTCCATCCGGCGACAACCAGATAACAAGGTGTCCTTGCCAATTCCCGAGCGGATACAAAAACGATGCGGGGATTTCTTCGCCATGCTTTGTGTTTTGAACAAGCCCGCAGAGTTCCATAAAATCATCACGAGCCTCTTTGCTGACCAATTCAAAGTTCACTTCTCCTTTCGCCGAAAGTTTTCGTCCAATCATGACATCGAGCGCTCCTCCGATCACATCCTTGGTCTTAGCGAACTCCTCTTCCGTTTTGGGATTTAACAAAGCCTCGATCTGCTTATCCGAATCCTCGGCCCACCAACGATTCAAGGCCTTTTCATGAGGCATGCCTGTCCGATCACCCGATGGAGCTGGATGCTTGTCGTTGAAAACCGAAAGCTCCTTCTTTCCCAGTAAATTGAAATCACTCTCCAGAACCGGCGATTTTAATCCCAGGCCAAAGTGCCGGTTCACGAACTGATAAAGATGCGTCCGCGAGACGTGATTGTAGTTGTGCTTGAAATGAATATCGAAATGCGCCTCGTATTTTCCCTTCGCTCCGATCATCTGGTAGAGTTTGTCCAAATCCGGGTGCCCCTTTTCTTTCAACTCAATCGTCCAGTCGTCAGCGGCCGTTAATCCCAAGGGACGAGGAGCAACCGCCGCCGCGATATCAATATTCCCCTGCCCTATTCGCAAGTAGTGCCCGTTCTCACAAGTACAACCACCTTGCATCGCGGTCGAAACCATGACGCAAGGAAAGGACGCCGTCACTCGCTCGTCCAAGGCGCTTACCATCATTGTCTGCGTGGCTCCACCACTCGCACCGGTCACGAGAATGCGATTTGCATCAACGCCATCGAGACTCAAAATAAAATCCAGTGAGCGTATGCTGTTCCAGGTCTGCAATCCAAAGTTCGTCTGCAATCGCGCCGAGGCATTTTTTGAGACAAAGCCCCACTCGCCCATCTTCTCGCCATTGGTTTCGGGACGAGGCCCCCGGCGGTGATCCGGAAACTGCATCGAGTCGGCATTCCCCAGCATGTCGTAAAAGAAAACGACGCATCCCATCCTCGCCAACTGCACACAGCGCGCCTGGTGCACCGATTTCCCGCCATTCAAAAATCGCTCGGCTCCAATCGCAATCTCCCGCTTTGCATGGTCATCGGATTTGTGCGCGTAGCGGGCGTCATGCCAGTGCCCGTGTGCACAAAGCACGCCCGGACGCTTGCCGTTCTTCACGCCAGTCTTCAACGACTCGCCTGCGGGACGATACAAACTCCCCGTCACAAAGTGACCCGGCATCGATTCAAAAAAGACAGCCTCCACTGTGTAGTCTCCTTGATCGATCTTCTTGTGAATGACCGCATTGAGCGGCGTCTTGGTCGGTTGCGGCCACAAACCACAACTCACCGCAATTCGACGCACGATTTCCTCCTGACGTCCCTTCCATTCTTCTTTGGAAGCAACCGGACGAAAGGGATGGTAATCGTGAAGCGTCACCGGAGCCTCCAAACGGGAGTCATTCGGAGCCATGCCATCGGGAAGCGCGGAGAGACCTTGCGCCCATAGCGGACTAGGGAGCAAAAGCCCCACCAATATCAAACGAATCATAAGAGTCATAAAACCCTCCCGCTCACCATCCGTCAAAACAAGATCACTTCAAGGTTTCAAGATACGAGGTCAGGTCAGCCAAATCTTGGGCG
>NHEN01000058.1 GCA_002172625.1 Verrucomicrobiaceae bacterium TMED86
GAAGCTTAATTCATCTCTACAAAAAAGCCCCGGTTGCAAATCGCAATCCGGGGCTTTGAAGTTTTTAGCTTAGCCCTATTTCTTGGGGGTTTTTTTTGCCGCTTTCTTCGTGGCCTTCTTGGCCGCTTTTTTGGCAACCTTGGTCACGGTAGTGACCTTCTTAACAGCTGCCTTTTTCGCTGCCGGGGGCTTCGGTGGCGGAGGTGTCATATCCTCATCATCACCACCTCCGTGGCTGAGAATAAACTGAAGATCCTCCATTCCGAGATTCGAGGCAAAGCCTTCGTCGCCGAGAATATTGGTCACGAGCGCCGTCTTTTGGTGTTGCAGGATCCGAATCTTCTCCTCCACGGAATCGCGGGTCAGGAGACGATAGGCGATCACCTTGTTCTTCTGTCCAATTCGGTGCGTCCGGTCAATGGCCTGATTCTCCACGGCGGGGTTCCACCATGGATCGTAAAGGATGACGTAGGACGCCGAGGTCAGGTTGAGACCAGCACCACCCGCTTTGAGCGAGAGAAGGAAGACCGATGGATCCTTGGTCGTTTGAAATTTTTCAATCTCCCCTTTCCGGTCCTTGGTCTGACCGGTGAGATAGTTGAAGGGACGACTTTCGACTTCAAGACGCGTCTTGATGATGTCGAGCATGGAAACGAACTGTGAGAAGACGAGCACCTTGTGGTTTTCTTCGCGAAGCTGGTCGAGCAAATAGAA
Organism: Verrucomicrobiaceae bacterium TMED86; assembly: GCA_002172625.1. Lineage (GTDB taxonomy): Bacteria > Verrucomicrobiota > Verrucomicrobiia > Verrucomicrobiales > Akkermansiaceae > SW10. Next base: position 715 of record NHEN01000058.1, read on the forward strand.
CAAGGCGTTCATCTTGGCGCTCTCCTCCTTGAGCCACTTTGGATCGATAAGACCGGGGTGACAACAAATCTGACGCAAACGCATCAGCCCTTGAAGAATCGCGAAGCTGTTCTTCTTAACCGCTTCGTCTGAATCGAGTCCGAGAAGAGCCTTCTGGATACGCTTAAGTTCGGCTTTGTAGAGTTCTTCCTGAATTCCGTCCATTCCAGCGAAAACCTCTTCCTCCGTTCTTGGCGGAAGATCTTTTGCCACTTGACCTTTGGTCCGGCGAAGAAGGAAAGGACGCAAACGAGCAGCGAGACGATTCTGACTGCTCGGGTCTTTGCGCTTGTCAAAGCGGCGCTTGAAGTAAGCGCGCGTTCCGAGAACACCGGGCATCGCAAAGGCCATCAGCGACCACATGTCCATAAGACGGTTCTCAATCGGAGTACCAGTGAGGACAAGACGATTTTCAGCATCCAGTTCGCGGGCACACTTCGCAGCCTTCGAATCCGGGTTCTTGATCTGCTGTCCTTCATCGAGAATTACGGTTAGCCAGCGGATCTTGTTTAACTCCTCCCCGCAGACGCGGAGTTGAGCGTAGTTCAGGACGAGAATATCGAGCTCTTCGCGGACCTCCCTAAGATCGAGATCATCGCGAGTGCGAAGGACCTTCACCTTCAATTCCGGAGCAAATTTCCCGGCCTCGGTCGCCCAGACATCGAGCACGGATTTCGGGCAAACCACGAGAGCCGGTCCAAGTCGCTTCATCTTCTCATCTGACTCAGCATTTTTGCGTAACCAAAGAATGTAAGTAATACTCTGAATCGTTTTACCAAGACCCATGTCATCCGCAAGGATTCCACCGAAGCCATTGGTCGAAAGGTAAGCCAAGAACTGGAATCCTTCGACCTGATACGGACGCAACTTTGCGTTCAACTCACCAGGAACATCGGGTTTGATATCGATCTGAATGTCGCGGGCGCGATCCTTGATTCGCTTCCACGCTTTTGGGTCGAAGACCTCGGCAGCCTTGGGATCTGCCAATTGCATGGCGTGCATGCGGTGGGTTTCGCCAGAGAGGTCGAAGGGATCGAGCCCCAGTCTGGTCACGGCATCACGCTGATCGGGATCGAGTTTAATTTCCAGTCGCATCCACGAACCGTCATCCATGCGAACATAACCACCACGAGCGGCGACCAGTTGACGAATCTGCGCTTTGGAAAGATTCACCCCTTCGACGTCGATGACAACCCGGAGATCGAACCAGTCGATTTCCTGATTCACGACCTCGAAGCGAATTGCAGCGGTCACCGGATCGGCCAAAATCGTCTTGAGCTTCTGCTCGATGTCCAACTCGAGGTAATCGGGCATGGACTCAATCCATTCCGCGAATTTTTCAGGGAACTGCTTGGTAATCCGTCCTTTGAAGGCTTCCAGCTTCTCGTCATAGGTCAGACCCATTTCCAGAAGAAGACTCGGCACAGGATAAAGTTTCTCCCGTGCGAAACGCAGAAGGGCTTTCCCTTTTACCGGCTTTTGGTCGATAAGATCCCATCCGGCTTTAATCAATTTCTCTTCGCGGCGTCCTTTGGCTTCAAATGCCTTTACATCAACGACAAGGTGCTCGGTTTCCGCAGCGGTCAACCCCTGCTCAACCCACAATTTGAAGTGGGGGAAGAGATCCAAATCCGTCACCCGACGCTTCATCGAAGGAGGCAGACTTGATCCAATCTTGCGCAGGAATTCCACCCCTTCCAAGCTGTCGATCACCGACTTAGGGATGGAGTAGCGCGGCATGATCTCGGTGTCCTCCAACCAACGGGGAGGACCGGGGAAGACGGTTTCGTCTGACTGGTATAGTTCGGTCCGACCGGGGAGCAAACGAACGGAGTGGGACACGAAATCCCCTGACTTCGTCACCAATTGAAGAGCGAAGGAATTTGGATCCATGGCGTCATCGTCACAAATCCAACTCAGCTTTTCATCCACCACCTTGAACGGACGTTCATCGAGGTTCACGAGGTAGCCAGCCAACTCCTTCTGATGGAACAGCAGGTTCATGAAGCGACAGGATTCCTCTTGCTCAAGGTCGAGGTAGGTCTCCCCACTCCTCTCGGAAAAGCGCAGGAAGTGCTCCCACAAAATCCGGCTGGCGGCATCCATCCTCAGGGCGGCGGCATCAAAGAGTTTCAAAATGCGTTCAATCTCCCCTTTTTCGCGGAGCGAGGTCCATTCTTCCTCTCCCTCTTCACGGGCCTCAACCCGGGCTTCGTTAATCGTCGAGAGAAGCCGAAATTCAATCTTATGAGGGATTTCCTGGGGAGGACGGTCATTGACACTTTCAATCCGGTCATACCAGGCCGCCACCTCGCGCTCCTGCTCCCAATCGTGCATCCGGCGCTGAACTCCTTCAAGATCAGTAATGCACTCCATGAAGTCAGCATAAGGCAGCTTCTTCTTGTAGAAGGCGTAGGCAAGGTAGTTCCAGAACTCCAAAATATCCCCCGGAGGCACAGGCCAGAGTTCGAGCGGCTCGTAACTTGCGATCTCCCAGCGGGGATTCAAGCGAACCATATCGTGATCGTGAATTTCACCCTCGATAACATATCGGCGATAGCGCTTCTCCACTTTGGAGACAAACTCGGCCTCTTTGTCATCCAATTCCCGATCAAGCTTCTCCTCGATCAGGTCAACAATCGGAGTATCATCAAATTCATTCGGAGATTCCGGAAGATCCTCCCCCCGGTGCAAACGCTCCAGCATGGCCGCAAACATGACTGCTCCAGCTGTTTCATCGTCCTCGGTGGAACAACTACCAAACCAACGGTTTCCCTGCAGTCGCAGGGTCGTGCGATGCACGCCGGACTTATCTTCGACGCGCCCCTGAATAAAGAGGTGATTTCCAAAAATCTGGGTCACTGCTCCCTCTTCTTGTATATGCTCACCGCGCTTTCGCACAGCCTCAGGGAAACTATTAAGGAAATTGAGGGTTGCCCGGTCCGGGTTCAACGCTGACATGTTACTGGCCATTTTCTCTCGATGGGGATGCAAATAGACCGGCGCTTGTCTCGAAAAACGACAAAACGACGGCGAGGCGGCCATTCTAAACCACACTTTGAGTTTCGCGCAACTAAAAGCTTACTGTTTTACAGAGGAGACAATTCAGATAGCTGAAAGATTCCCGTGCCTCAGCTTGTTTTTAACACCTACACTCTTCTGATCACTCATGAAAGTCACCTCACGCGGACTCCTTCTGATCGGTCTCTGGCTTCTAGCGCTGGGAATCGGAATTATGATTGGGAGACAACAATCCCCTTCTTCACGTGAAATCGCAGCCTCGGAGGACGCTCCGGCCATTTCTGGAGCAAGCTCAGATAACCGCGGTGGTTCACCATCTCTCTCCACTCAGAGCTCCGGCCTCTCCCGCAAACGCTCTGTTTCCTCCCCTGAACAACACGACCGAATCGAAGCCGCGCGCTTCCAGATGGCGGAAATCCTCAATACCAGCAATCGTATTGAGCGCACCCGGCAACTCATTCAATTCATCGATCAACTCGACCCCTCTGAATATGAAGGTGTCGTCTCGGGGTTCCGGGAATCGGGTTGGGTCGACTACAATCGCAGCGAGTATGTCATGCTCGTCTCAGCCTGGATGAGTCAGGATCCCCACTCTGCGATCGACTATTTCGAACAAAGCGAACCCGATGGCTGGAGTCGTAAAACCGCTATCGCCGCCTGGGCCGCCGAGGATCCGGAAGCTGCCGCAGGTGCCATAGACGGACTGAAAGATGAAGGCGACGTCAACGATTGGATCGTTGGATTGGCCCAGGGTATGGCCCGAAATGATCCCGCCGGAGCTTTACAGACCTTGCAAAGACTTCCCGCCGATGAAACCCGCAAACAAGCTATCCGCACCATCCTCCCGGAAGTTGTATCCCGAGGGACCGATTTCGCCGGCGAATGGGTTGAGATGATCGAAGAACCCAAACTCCAGCGGGAAGCTGCCACCCGTCTGGCCCGCCCGCTGGCGGACCGCGATCCGGTCGCAGCTGCCGAGTGGATCCGGGAAATAAATACCGTTGGAACCCGGCGGGACGCCTCGGAGGTCGTTGCCGACGTCTACGCCGCCAACGATATTGAGGGAGCCAAGCTATGGACCGAAAGTCTGCCACCGGACACCATGACGGAAGCAGCGGAGGGAGTGGCCAAACATCTCGCCCGCCAAGACCCGGCCGAAGCCGCACAATGGCTGCAGAATTTGGGAAATAATCCTGACCTCGATGGCGCGCGCATCCTATTCCTTCGCGAAGCAGGCAGTCAGGATCCGCAAATCGCACTCGATAGTGTCCCCACCCTCTCAAAAAGCTCGGACCAGGAACGTTACTACCGTGACATCTTGAAGACCTGGTCCAAGACCGACAAACAAGCGGCCATCGCCTGGGCCGTCGACAACGCCGCAACCCTACCCCCCAAAGTCGTCAAATCAATCGTGCCGAAGGACCAACGTCCTGAGTGATCAACTAAGGTGGTATTCCTCGAGTAAATCGAGATACTCCTCCCACTCTGGAGAACCCTCTTTTGAGATCTCTTTAAGTTCCGCCAATCGGGATTCGATCAATTGATCTTCAGACTTTTCTTCGATGAGTAAAGTGACAAGAGACTGCAGAGCCAAAATCCGCGTCGTTTCGTCAGACTCACCATCCAACACCTCCTCGTAAAGACTGATCGCCTCTCTGGGATCGGGTGAGAAATCCGCCCGGGTGGAAATAAAGGCCGACAGCCGGCCATACTTCTCTTCCAACCCATCCAACAAGCGAAACAATTCCTTGGTGAAATTATCATCCAGAGTTGCGTCGCCAGACAAGGACGCATTAACAACCTTCATGGCCGCCTCTTGCAAAGGCTTCCAGTCTTCCGGGGAAATCCCTTCCGGTATCATGTTCCTGAAACTCAGGACTAAACTAGCCGCTGCAGCAACCGTCACCACCTTCGCCGCCGCAACAACCGCCGCCTTGGGCTTGGGCAATGTCTTCTGACGTCGGCACGCGTCCCAGCTCAAGCGTCATCCCAACTAGGCGACCGACAGTCGCTTGAAGGCTCTCGAGATCCTTTTGTGCTCCGAGAAATTCCGAAGCAATCGGATTGGCCATCAAAGATTCGCGAGCTGACTCAAACTGGGCGATTTCCGAATCGGCGAGCTCCAGTCCGGCCTGCTGCTTTTGATTCAGGGCCTGCCCGCTTTCGTGGACCGACTGATAGGCCAACCGGGCTTCATCATTGTTTAGAAAACTCTCAACCTTCGCCAATAATTGCTGATAATCCGCATCTTCGGCAATCGTGGAGCAAAGCTCGCGTGCTTTTGACATGACGGCGGAATCATCTTCAAGGATCTTCATGAGTGAGCCATAGTCACGACTTTCCGATCCGGCAACCGTTAGATTGAAAAAATCCCGCCTGTGTTTGGGTAAATCTATGATAAAATAACCCCAGATGGACAACAAAACTACTTTTATCGCCGCCGGATGGGCTCTCAGCTGCGGAGCCGCCTTCTTCATCGGACGGACCAACTCCGACGCTCCATCCAATTCGACAGAAGCAAATAACAGCACCCGGGTGTCCTCCTCAGGCCCAAGCCGAACCATTTCCAGAGATGCCACCCCTTCCTCCAAATCTTCAAAAAGAAGCGGGCGCACACTCACAGGCAGCGAATCTCCGGACGAACTCCAATTATCCGTTGACGAGCTACTCGCCATCACCGACCCGATTTCCAGGACCCAGGGATTTCTCGAATTGGTCGAAAACCTGAGCCCCGACCAGTTTCTCTCGGTCGTGGACTACTACCGCAGTTTTGGCGTCGATGACCAACAATTTGGAGAATATGGCATCCTCCTCACCGCCTGGGCCAAGGTCGACCCACTTCAAGCCCTTACCTACGCCAGCGAGAAAACAAGAGGCTCTTTCGCCCGCCAAACGATTCTCGCATCCTGGGCCAAAAATGATCCTGAATCCGCCATTTCTTGGGCCAAGGGAAACTTCGAAGAAGGAAAAGACACCCGGGATCCGGCCAATCCATGGCTCGTCGGGGTGATCAAAGGGATCGTCTCGCAAGACATGCCGCGGGCCACCCAACTCCTCGAAGAACTGCCCTACTCCCGTGGACGCTCCGAGGCCTTGGATTCTATTTTCGACTCCCTTAACCGCGAAGGAACCGAGGCCACCAAGGAATGGATTTCCCGCCTCTCGGACGAACAACTTCAGGCCGGAGCCGCCTCCCGCCTGGCCGACAAAATGGCTGAAAGCAATCCCAAGGAAGCAATCGAATGGGCTGGCAGCGTCAGCGAGGAAGCTCTCAAAAATTCCGCTGACGACATTGTCGAAAAATGGGCTGAGAACAACCTGGAAGAAGCACAAGCTTGGGTGGACAGCCAACCCACCGAAATTGCCTCTTCGGCAGCTCCCGAGCTCATCGACGCCATGATTGAGCAAAGCGGAGTCGTCGCGGCCTCCGCCTGGCTTTCGCAACACGAAGGAGACCCCGCATTCGACCGCACGGTGCAAACCCTCGTCTGGAATTCCATGCGCGAAACCCCGGAACTTGGATTTGATTGGATTATGAAAATGACCAACGAGCGCGAGCGGGCCCGCACCGCCCACCGCACCATCGGAGACTGGGCTAGACGGGACATGGAGGGGGCCTATGACTACGTGCAAAACAATCCTGTCCCCGAAGGCATTCAGAAACGCCTCGAATACCAACTCAAAGAGTCCCAAAATCAAAGTAAGCAAAAACCATGAAAACCCTCTACACCATCATTGTATTTTTCGCATTGAGTATCGCAGCCTGTAAATCCGAAGCCGACAAAGACACCGTGCCCAAAGACCACATTACCATCACCCTGGGCGGAGGCTGCTATTGGTGCGTCGAAGCCGTCTTCCAGCAACTCGACGGCGTGGCTTCTGTGACCTCCGGATTCATGGGGGGCCATATTCCCAACCCCACCTACAAGCAAGTTTGCGAAGGAACGACTGGTCACATCGAGGTGATCAACGTGGTTTACAATCCCAAGGTCATCTCCACCAAAACCATCCTAAAATGGTTCTGGAAAGCCCATGACCCCACGAACCCACTTGGTCAGGGTGCCGACATTGGCGAGCGCTACACCAGCAACATTTTCTACCACAGCGACGAGCAAAAAGCGGATGCCGAGTGGTCTAAAAAGACCGCTCAGGAGGCCTTCGCAAAGCCGATCGTAACCAGGATCCGTAAAGTCGGAGTCTTCTACAAGGCGCAGGAAGATCACCAAAACTACTACGCCCGGATGAAAAACAAAAACCCCTACTGTCGGGCGGTCATCACTCCCAAGCTCGAAAAGCTTAACTTGGAAAAGTAGGAGTTAGACTTCGGGCTCACAAACAATGGGAATGGCCTCGCACACCTCCCGCCAGTTAGGAAAATTCCATCGATTGGGGAAACCGGCACACTGCACCGGTTTGACCTCCTGAAGGCGGCAATTTCTTCCATCGAGCATGATACACTCGCTACTTCCCGACTTATCGATTAGAGATAGGCCCAAGCGATTCTCGCGCAGCCGGGTATAGTCCTTCACGAATTCATAGAGAGGAATTCCAAGATAATCGGCGATTACTTCAACCTCTCCCTCTTCCAACACGACATCGCCTTCCCACTTACAACAGTTGGTGCAGCGCTGGCATTGATACCAAACCCCTTCCTCTGCTTTAGCCATAAGCTCCCGAGGCGATCTTGCGATGGTAGGAGTCCACCTTACGCAAAAAACCTCTCCACTTGTATCCCGGGCGACCATTGTCCAAAAGGAAATGCGGGCAGTTCTTGTTAGGAGGATTCTTCCCTTTGCGGGGCCACGTATAATGCGGCACCACTTTGGAAAGAGGGATCTTGTGTTTATACATTAACCAAGCCGCCAGCTTCGCGGTTCGCTCGGTGGTTGCCGATCTACTATTGCCGGGATGCTCACACATTTCGATGCCAATGCTGTATCGGTTGCCCGGACCATCATAATCGGCGTGATTTCCCTGCTCGGTCGTCGGAAGGTGCTGCACCGCGATATTCTCATCAACGGTGTAATGCCACGAGAGACGCCCCAGCGCACCACGTTTGAGCGCCAAAGAATGGCGACGGGCATCGGCCCCTTTACTCCAATTTTGAGTGGAATGAATGGTAATATAACGAGGGCTCATCGACTTGCGAGACCGACCTCTCGCCCGATAAGAAAGATAATCGTGCTTGATCCCAACCTGCCTCATGAGACTGGAAGCGCTAATCCTACTGCTCCTCACAGAGGGAGCGGATTTCGAAACAGACGCCGTTTTCTGTGAACGGTCATGAATTCCGGTATACTTGTTTCCCGAACCATAGCCGAAGGGACGGTAGACATCACTCCCCGAGACAATGGGCGGGTCCGGAGAACACGCTACAAAAATGCCAACTCCCAGACTGGCAAGAGCGAACCATAGCGCCTTAGTTTGCATTGAATGATGACTTATCATAGTAAACAGCCAATAGAAAGCATGGGATTACTTTTTTGAAATTTTTCCAGTGCCTGCAAAAACCTTGCCTCGCACTGAGGAGAGACAGCAATTTCAAAAACTCGGTTATTAATTGGCTCCGAAATAGGTCTCCAGTCCTGGAAGCTCCTTTTTAAGAGCGGCCGCACCTTCCAGCGTGGCTTTGGAATCCCACAAGTAAAGCTTCTGCAGCTTGGGCAAGGCCTTAAGTTTAAGCAAACCTGCATCAGTCACCTTGCTGCCGTAGAGATTAAGCCATTCGAGTTCTTTCAGCTGTGCAACTGCATCGAGCCCCCCATCACCAATCTCGGTCTGGCTGAGATCCAGCTTGGTGAGATTCTTCATCTTGGGCAACTCGGAGATCAAAACGCTCTCGGAGATTAAGGTTGATCCTACTTTTACCGTGGCGAGAGAATCCGCGATCGGAGCCAGCTTTTTGAATCCTTCGTCATTGAGCGATTTCCGAAGGCTTACTGCGGTAAATTCGAGCTCGGTGGAATCTTGGGAGACATACATCAAGGAGGTCTTGAACAACTCGTCCCGCTTGAGGGCACTCAAAGCCCCCTCGATTGCTTTCCGCTTGGCAGCCGCTACGTCCTCAGCCTTCTTTTTAGCAAACTCTACGGCCGCTTTCGCTGCAGCGAGCTCTTCCGGCGACGCCAATTTAGCAGCCGCATCAAGAATGCTCTGCGGAGCATTCAGCTCCTTGAGAGTTTGATCTTTCGGCTGTTGGTTCCCTTTTGGAAGGCTCCCTACCCACCACTCGAGAAGTGCAATTTCCGGAGCCTCCATTTGAGTCTTCTTCTTGGGAGGCATGTGATAATCATCATCTTCGGGAAGACGAAGCACCTCGATCATGAAGCTTTCCTTCACGTCTCCTGGAACAAGTGCGGTGGCTTCTTCTCCTCCCTCGAGAAGTCCTTCCCAACTATCCAACAAGAGACCGCCCTTTTTCTTCTGATCTTTTCCGGTGCCATGACAGTCATAGCACTTTCCCTGTAGGATAGGGACGACCACATCGGTATAGGCCAGACGATCCTCAGGAGCTTTGAAATTCTTTGACTCCTCTCCCGAGGCTACAAAAATCACACCCCCGAAACTGGCTAAGGAGATCCACAGCGACTTAGTTTGCATAAGAGAACTACCTACCATAGCAAACAAACGACAGAAAGCCTTCGATTGATTTTTTGGGAAATCTTGCAGCTACACCTCACCGGCTAGGCGCGATTAGTTGCTCCCGAAGAAAAACTCCAATTCAGGAATCTCCTTTTTAAGCGCTTCCGCACCTTCGGGCGTTGCCTTGGAATTCCATAAGTAAACCTTCTCTAATTTGGAAAGAGTTTTGAGCTTCAGCAAGCCCTCATCCGTCACCTCGGTGTTGTGAAGATTGAGCCACTCAAGATTGGGAAGCTGGGCCACGGCTTCAAGTGAACCACTCCCGATCTCCATGTCACTGAGATCAAGCCTTATCAGATTCTTCATCTTGGGCAACTCGGAGAGCAAGGCCCCTTCGGAGATCGAAGTTGAGCCAATTTTTACCGTGGTGAGCGAGTCTGCGATTGGAGCCAGCTTTTTGAATCCCTCGTCATTGAGCGATTTCCGAAGACTCACCGCAGTAAATTCAAGATTAGTGGAATCCTGAGAGACATACATCAAGGAAGTCTTGAACAACTCGTCCTGCTTGAGGGCATTAAGAGCACCCTCAATCGCTTCCCGCTTGGCAGTCGCTTCGTCCTCAGCCTGCTTCTTCGCCGCTTCCTCGGCAGCTTTGGCTGCCGCAAGTTCTTCCGGTGTGACCAACTTTGCAGCCGCATCGATGATATTCTGCGGGGCGTTCAACTCTTTCAGAGTCTTATCTTCAGGCTGTTTTTCCCCATCGGGAAGAATTCCGACCCACCACTCGAGAAGTTCGATCTCATGAGCCTCCATCTGATCCTTTTTAGGAGGAGGCATGTGGTAATCATCATCTTCAGGAAGATGAAGCACCTCGATCATGAAACTTTCCTTCACGTCTCCTGGAACAAGAGCGGCGGCCTCTTCTCCCCCGTCGAGAAGCCCTTCCCAACTATCCATCAAAAGACCACCCTTTTTCTTTTGGTCCTTCCCTTCGCCATGACAAGCCAAGCACTTGGCCTCGAGAATCGGAACAACCACATCGGCATAGGCCAAACGATCCTCGGGGGCCTTGATGACCTTGCCCTGATCTCCATCCTTGACTTCGTCTTCGCTTTCTTCCTCCGGAAGCAATTTCAGCTCCACAAGGAGGTCATTTACCGGGTCAGTCCCGTGAATTTTTTCCCCGCCAATATGGGCTCCGTAGCCCATAGCTCCCATCGAAGCGATCAAAAGAATTCCATAGACCGGACCATGAGTGTCATTTCGGGCACCCCAGAGCTTGGCAAGATAGGCCAACCCAAGAACACCCGCGAAGATCACCCCTCCCCACATGTGATTTTCCCAAGCCTCACCCTGGTATCCATTCAAATCCATGCTGACGTATCCCGTAATGCAGGCAAA
>NHEN01000059.1 GCA_002172625.1 Verrucomicrobiaceae bacterium TMED86
CCTCACGGTCTGCAAGGAATGCGCATGACGGATTTCCCGGCTCCGTCCGGTCCACCAAATAAGGTGCCTCAGTCGTATGTGGTCCCTTACGTTCCCGGATCTGGTCCGAGCGGTCCTGACTTTAAAGGCATGGGCGGCGATGTGGAGACAATGAAAACCGGCGACTGCGCACGGGTCGTTGTCGAGAAAGTCCATTGCCCGACGCAAGACGGGGGGCCGTTCACGGTAACCTTGAATATCACCAATCTGCAATCGAAGCCGGCAGCCTTCTACGGGGTTGTTCCGACGCCCTCGGGTTCTCTTCCAACAGGTGCGACCTCGATCCAACCGACACCAATTGGTTGGCTGCCGTTTTCTTCGGTATTGAGTCAGGGAGACAGCGAGACGGTGACCTTGAACCTCCCCGGATTGAGTGGGGGAGAATTTGTTTGCTTCAACCTGACCTTGCTCGATGCGAAATTCGAAGAGTGTTGCACCGAGACTGTTTGCGTGGACATCCCTGAATGCGAGTGCGCGTTGGTTCAAGACCTTAAGGTCGAATGCCGCCAGCTTGCTAATGGAACCTGGGTTTATGATTTGAGCATTACTCTGGAAAACACCAGTCACTTGATTGGAGCTCCCGTGTCGGTATACGGTATTTCCTTTGGTCCCAACGTCACGGCGTTTTCGCCGAACTACATCGACCTTTCCGGAAGTCCGTTCAATCCCGGCGATACCCAGACCTTGAATACGACCTACACGGGGCCGTCGGGGACGCTGTGTTTCAAGATTGTCCTGCATGACGAAGGGAACATCGAGTGTTGTTTTCTGGACGAGATTTGCATCGAGCTTCCGCCATGCGGTGGTGAGCCAAGTGGTCCCGACTGTTGTATCCTGACTCCCGAGCTGACCTATTGTTGTCCGCTCAAGGGAGATGGTCTGCTGGCTTCCGAGGGAGCTCGAATCCTTTACACCGTATGCAACAAGTCGATGGAGGACCGAACTTACGAATGGTCCATTGAAGGTCTCGGGCCCGGCTTCATTTCCTTTGCCCAGGAAGACCCTCTCACCGGAGTGGTCTCTCCGGTGACCGGTGGAACGATTGGTCCGATCCCACCGGGTGAATGCCAGACCATTGAGATCATTATTATTTGCGACATGGATTATGGCGAGTGCGCGGACTACGCCATCACGACCTCGGCGGGGCCGGGAACGCCTCCGCTGGTTTGTCGCGGCAAGATCTGTCGACCCACGCCCGATGAAATTATTATCAAGCCGGACGATGAAGACCCCGCCAGCGCTTTGGTGCCCGGGGAAGTTAGGGCCAAGGGGTATACCGTTTTCAATCCCACGGATACCGATGTCGATGTGCCCATTGGCTTTGCAAGTTCTTATGGCATGATCGGAATTAGCTCAGAGCCTGGTGCTCCCGGTGAGTCTGCCTTTGAAACTGTGCTAAATGTTCCGGCGAAAACAGAAGTTCCATTGACGATCTACATTACTCGTCTCGATGACGGACGGATCATTCCAGCTAATTTCGTCAGACTACGTTCCCGAGTCGGTGCCTTAACCGATGACAACGGTGACGCGCATGTTTCGATTGTCGAAGTGGCTGCAGAGCCCGCCTTACCCTTCCGGGTTACCGATGTCGGCAGCGGGAATGAGGAGATGGTGCAGCTTGATCTCTTCCTCCAGTTCGGTCCGATGGAAATGCGGGTCGAGCAGCTTGACCTTGTATCCAAAACCTGGCAGCCGGTTGATGTGGGTATCCAGGATGATGTTCTATCGGCAAAGGGATCTGTGGTTCTCGGGGCCGGAGCCCAGGTGCTTTACACGCCGCGTCTGGGTCAGGACCGGGGAATCTTTCGGGTGATTTGTATCGAGTAGATTCTTGATAAAGTAACAACCAAGAGCTGCAAGGAATGACCTTGCGGCTCTTTTGTTTGAAGGAGAGCGGTTGGCCCGGGCGGCGGATTGAGTATGACTCGCGGCGTGATGCGGACGCTCCAAGATTATTCATTTGCTGCTCTCCAGAAAGCTCTGGAAGAGGGGCCAAAATTCAACTACAGGGAATTAATGAAACGCTTCTCATCCCTTTTGATCTTATGTTTAGTCTCAGGATGCACCACAACTTCTGAACTGGTAGAAGATATTTTCATGCCCAATTATCGCCGTATCCTTGATGGTGATAGAACCTATTATTATATGCATCCCTCCAAACCCAATAAATTCTCGGACAAGAAAAAGTGGCAGGTATATTTCAAGGACGAAAAACTGATTTCCTCCACATCCTGGAAGCCTGACGGGCAGAAGTGTCCCGAAACAAATGTAATCAACGGGAATGGACTTTTAGTTTTGTATAACGAGGACGGGACCGAACTATCCCGTTCGTATTACAAAAATGGCAAACCAAAAAAGATCAAAAATCCTTAGAACTCTCGTAGATATTTGGCCAGTCGTTAGTAGCCAAACAAAAACAGGCTTCACTACCTATGATTATAGATAGCCTTCCGACAAAAGATTGGCGAAAACTACTTGTGCTTATTCCAAAGAATCTCGGTACTCTTCTTGCCTAAAAAACGATTTCGAGATCGCCCTCGGCATCCTGTAAGGGAAATTAGGACCCCCTTTTCTCCCCCATGGGCTCCGCCCAACCCTAGTTTCCGCCAAAAGCATTTTTTCAGCAATTTGGTGCGTATTCCTGATGGAAAACGATGGTTTTGACTCTAACGCAATTCGCTAGGCTGAAAAATACCCAGAATAAAGATCAACTTATCTGATGCCATTATTTGCCTGGTTTCTCCTTTAAAAAGTAGATTGGGCAGCCCACAGGTTTGGTAGTAACGGGCTTTTTCGCTCTCTGGCCGGCAAGAAGATTGTCGATGGCTTCTTTGAGATCTTCTTTGGTGGGCTTGGGGCGCTTTTTGCCGTAATCGGCATAGGTGTTGTCGATACGACCGCGATAGGTGATCGTTCCGTCGGGAGCGATAAGGACAGCCTCGGGAGTCCATTTGGCACCGTGTTTTCTGGCGAGGTTTTGATCGTGATCGAGAATGACGGGAGCAGAGATACCGTATTCACTGGCGTGCTTGCTGGCAGCTTTGGTTGTTGTATCGGGATCACTGTGCACGAGATAGACGCGAATGCCTTTCTCTTTGGCTGCGTCCCCGATCCGCCGGATGGTGGGGTGAAAGTAATTGGCAACAGGGCAGTCGGTGGTGATGAAGATGAGAGCGACACCCTTGACGCTCTTGTCATTGAAAGGGGAATGGGTTTTGCCCTTGATGTCCGTGACAGAAAGACCATCCGCTGCTGCGAGGGATGCAGAGAAGAGAAGGAAAAGCAGACACGCTAATCTTGCCGTTTTTTTGACCGGGATCATCGCTTTCTCCGGGCTTTCAGGAATTCGACGACAGGCTGGAGCTCATCCTCTTCAAGCGTGCCGTTTTTGTTTTTGTCGACCTGCGAAAAGGATTCCTTCAGGCGCGCTGACGCTTCGCTTTCCTGTATGCGTCCGTCGCGATTTTTGTCGAGGAGGCGGAGGACATTGGAACGTGTGAGGTCAGACTGTCCGGCGGAATTCAGCCGTCCATCGAGTTTCTTTGCTGCCTGAGCGAGAAGATTGCGTCCCGTCTTGCGTCGTGTGGAACGAACGATCATCGCCGCGTCGCTTTCATCTGCCGCGACAACCTGCAGAGTGATGCTGCCCATTTCATCCGTGGATTCTTTGCCCCAGCGGATGCGTTTTGGCGGGGAAAAAGGATTGCGGGGGTTGCTGGAGGAATTGTTGTAACGGATCTCTGTTTTTAATACGGTTCCTTTCGGCAGTTTGACAGGTTCTTTAAAAAGGTAGCTCCCTTGCCAGTTAAGATCCCAGTCGTCGATGTAGAGAAGCGGTTTGGTGACTCCGTCAGGAAGAGTGGCCGTCATGCGCATTTCCTGGCAGACGTAGTGGGCATGTCCTCCGACAGCGATGGCTTCGACATCGGAGGGAATGGTAAAGCTGTCTTCAATGCGGTATTTGGAATCGCCTGCAGGAATATCGATCCCCATGCCTGCACCGAAGGCAGGGGGAACCTGCATTGGGATGACCGTTTTCGAAGACGGCTTGTCCGCGAGGTAGATACCCACGGTGGATTTTTCAGCGACGGCCTTTCCTGTAGGATGAAAGTGAGTGGCGAGAACCAGATCGGATCCTTTTTTCAGTGGAAGAGCGAGATCACCTGGAAGAAGAAGCGGTTCAGCGCCCGGGATGTAGGAACCGAGGCTTCCGCTGCGCTTGAATCCCATCCCGGAAAATCCGGGTTTTCCGTCTCGCCCGTCCAACTCACGAGCGCGGCCGGATTCGTCCAGAAAGAACAAGACGTGATGAAGGACTGATCGCTCGGAAGGGCGGAGTTCGACGGCTTTCACCCACTTGTCCTCCGGGAGATCGAGAGGAATTGCGAAGTTTCGGTAAATGTCCCGTCCGTCCGCCGGGACGGGGAAGGCTTCGGTCATACTCACAATGATGTCGGGCTCTCCGAGTTGCCAGCCGGCCGGAAAATCGGGGAATGGTGGCATTTTGTCAGGATCACCTTCGGGGCGGTCACTTTCAACCCACTTTTCGAAGAGCGAGATCTCTTCATCTGACAAAGCCTTTGAATTGGCGAACACTCCGTGACCGGGAACGGGCTTCCAGGGAGGCATGAAGCGGTCCTCCATCACTTCAAGCATGATCCGGCCACGTTTCCGGACTTCCTTGTAATTGGTGAGCGAAAACGGGCCCGCCTGTCCGGGGCGGTGGCACGAGGAACAGTTTTCAAACACAAGTGGCGCGATGTGTTCAGAGAAAGTGATCTCCGCATGGATTTCGGCTGTCGTGAAAAGGGATGAAAAAAAAAGCAGGAGCGGAATCTTCACGGGCATAATAAAGTTCAACCATCGGGAATCTGCAAAGTTTCAGATTTGCTTCAAAGTTTTATGGAAATTCTATGGAAATTTACTTGGAAAATAATTTACCCCCTTTTTTTCCCATGGTTTCCTCCCCAGCCGGGTTCCCGCGACCTTTTCGCCAAAAGAAAATTCCTGGCAGTTACGCTTGAAAACTTCGGTCTGAGATCCGAAATTAGAGATCCGGATTCAAATAGGGTCCGGCCCTTCGCCTTGCGGGCGGGGGTCCTCCGCAAATTCAAACTCGAATCGATCAAGTGAGCACCTTTACCGAAGAGCATCTCGCCACCGCCCAAAAGGCATGGGGCGACGGCATCGTCCGCATCTCCACAGCGCACAAGAATGGCGAAGACTTTGAGCAAGCCGCCAAGGAGCACATCCAAAACCTCTACAACTACGGTGCCTCGCCGGTGCTGTTCAAGCCGACGCTGGCGGCCGAGGTCCAATTTCGTGGGACCTTCGAAGAGGCTCTCTCCTATTTTGTTGCCACCAACAAAGTCTGCGAAGAAGACGGCGGCTTCGCGATTAAAGGTTGGACTGCAGTCCGCTTCGAGAACACCGCAGTGCTCCTTAACGGCAATACCGCCATGGCGATGGGCAACTACTTCTTTACCGATCCGCAGGGCGAACTGGTGAAGGTCGAATACTCGTTCGGCTACGTCCTAGACGACCAAGGCGAGGTCAAGATCGTGCTGCATCACTCGTCTGTCCCCTACGCGGGATAGGCGGCACGCTGACTACCGCAAGTAGGCTGGCGAGGTGTGCAAGGACAGGCTCCACCGGACTGCCGGGACAAGGTCGTTCTCTCGCGCACCAACCCTCTTTTACCCCCCTCCGCACCGGTCCAAATGCGTCTTCAAAAACCTTCCCGCCAAAAGCATTTTCCCAGGAGTCTGAAGAAATCGCCATGGCTTTTTGTGGATTGCCTGGGAAATCTATTCTTCGGTGACCCGGAAGAAGATCCTGCTTGATCCGGGTGCGGGATTTGCAAAAGGACCTGAGGTTGTTTGCAGTCCTCCTGATGGCAGGTCCTCAACCTCGTTGGAGAAGTCGACCAGATCGGTTGAGGAGAAAACGTAGTAAAAGCGACCTGGAAGAGAAGAGAATGTCAGGGTGAAGGTATCATCGTTCTTGTTGTAAGTGATATCCGTAATTTCGAGAGCAGCTCCTCCCGGTCCGACATCAGGCCCCGCAGCAAAGCTATTGGTGACAGCTGCATCGTTCATGGCTCCGCTGTAGATCCGGAATTCGTTATAGTCACCGTGAAGATAGTTGTCTCCGGTCCAGTTGGAACGTCCCAGCCAGTTATTGACATCGTTTATATCCCGGGGAGTGAATGTCGTCGTGCGCGTTCCCTGATTCACCCCGTCTCGATAGACGGTGAGCTGTCCACCGCCGTTGAGATCGGAGGTCCAAACTCCGACGACGTGATATTCCTGATCAAATTCGTTGGCGTTGGCGAAATCAAAAGGTTCCTCATTTCCGTCCACTGGACCGGTTCCACCACCCGGAGCCAGAGCGTCCAGGTTTTTGATGGTATGTCGTTGGGAACCAAGATTTGTTCCAAGGCTGGCAGAACAAATGTAGTAATCCTGTCCCTGGGTGGCTCCGGTCATGGTGGTGGTGATTTCACCTCCCTCGGAGGAACCAAAGTCCCAGAGTCTGCCCCAGTTCTGACTTGAGCGCAAAGTGTACCAAACTTCGAAAGTGGTATGGTCCAGCGGGGAAAGCAATCCGTTGGGAAGATTGACGTAAGCGGCATCTGCGGTGGCTCCGGCACCCCCGGGTATGGCCAGAGCACCTCCGGTCCAATTTCCTCCTGAACCGACAATAGTGCCGTTGGCTCCACCAATGAGATCGACAACCGTTGCGCCGGCAACCGCCGGACCTGCGGGATCATCGAAAGTGTAACGATGGATCATGGTGGGAGAGGACGCTGTCGCATCGCGGGGAAGAAGCCCTCCCTTCAATTCGGGGCCGTCATTGATGCCGTCACCATCCGTGTCGGCAATGTTGGGGTTGGAAGTCGTATCGGTGACTTCGACGCCGTCGTTGGCTCCATCGCCGTCAGAGTCTGCCTCGAGAGGATTGGTGGAGTGGGTATTGATTTCTTCTCCATCCTTCAGTCCGTCGTCGTCGCTGTCGTCGTCGTCTAGAATTGTTCCGGCCTCAAACTCTTCAAGGTTGGTGAGGTCGTCGGAGTCCTCATCGAGTCCGGCATCATTGGGATCATTTGGATCAAGAAAATCATAGAGGTCCTCGTAAACAGTTGGAATACCGTCGTTGTCGGGATCGTCTGAGAGATCGACGATGGTATCTGGTCCGGCAGTACGTGATGCTTCGATTTGGGCACCTGTCAGAGCCTCGTCGTAGATTCGGAATTCATCGTATGTGGCGTCAAGATTGCCGTCGTTAAGCCACGTGGATCTTCCCAGCCAATTGTTCACGTCATTGAGGTCGGCGAGGTTGGAGGTAACGGCAGCATCAATGTTGAGTTTCACCCCGTCGCGCCAGTAGTTGATTCTACTCGTTCCCGGACCAGTGTCTTCCCAGGTCACGGCAAAGGGAACCTTGTTTCCGAATGTTGTGGTGACTGCCGAGTCGATCGTGGTGTTGCCTCCGCCGGCAGGATCTTCGTTTCGAACTTCGATTCTTTGTTGGTCGTAGTTTCCACCTCTGGAAGCAGTCAGGATGAAGTAGTCCAGACCGGCTGTTCCTCCGCCATTCGTATTTCCCGGACCGGTGATTTCTCCTCCCGATCCGTCGTTTTGCGTGCTTCCGAAGTCGAAAATCCGCCCCCAGTTGTTCCCTCCGGCGTCGATGGTGACCCATCCTTCGATGGTAACAGCTGCGTGAGGGGAGATGAGGTTGTTGGGCAGATCACCGTAGGCCGCGGAATTTGAATTTCCACCGGGAAGCTCGAGACCTGTTCCGGTAAAGAGGGCCCCGGCTCCGAGAACGGTCCCGTTTGCTCCGCCGACTGAGTCTGTGAGAGTTGCTCCGGTGGCATCACCAGCTTCATCGTTAAAACTGTAACGATGAATGAGCTCCCCGTGAATGAGGAGAGGATTTGATATGGAAAAGGCCGAAATGACACCGACCCATACCTTGGCTTGATGTTTCATGGTTCAGGCTATTACTGGTTTATCTTTTCCCAGTGTGTCCGGCCTCACGAAAAATTCCTAGGGAGATGGCGACAGAGTTGTGTAAAATTGCGCCAGTCTACCAGAGGGAGGTCCTATCTTTCTCGTATGAGAATGCTCAGAGTATCCTCGGTTCCGATGAGTTCCCTTCCCCGCCCAATCCACTCTGGTCAAAAGACGGCTTCAACCCTTTCCCGGCAAACCCCTTTCTCCCCAATGTATTTCGCCAAACCCGGGTTTCCGCGGCCTTTCCGCCAAAACAAAATTCCTAGCGACCTTTTGATCAGGTTAGACCTGATGCTCCCTTGATCACTTCGCCCCCGGCCGAAGTCCCACCTGGCAACCCGTCGAAGTTTCTCTCGGCGATGGCCGCATCAGGGCTATTTCTTTGCCCGACCACACCGGGCACCATCGATTTTAAGCTTGGAAGATCGCACGCTTGCCACATTTTAGGCGCTTCAACCAATGCCTCCAAGAACCTGATTGAGGCTCCGGAATACCGGGATCGCATCAACAGCATGCGGAACAAACTCGAAGCATGGATGGAGAAAACGGACGATCACCAATGAGTGCGAGAAGAGCCCCCGCCAAACTACAGAAGATCTGCGCCGGCGGAACCAACAAGGATACCCTCTGCTACAAACCCTGATCGTAAAATCAACAACCTAGGTTTCACCCATCCGCCTCACACACCGGGCCAAGGGCACGGCACAAAGAAAGAGAATGAATAA
>NHEN01000060.1 GCA_002172625.1 Verrucomicrobiaceae bacterium TMED86
AGATCCGGGGACCCAGCAACGGCTCCATCACCAACGAGAACGCCATCATCTACGATCCCAATAACAACCCCGGCACCTGTTACCTGATCCCAAGCGCCTTCAACGTTAATATCAACATCGGCGATTCCACCATTCGTCCCCTCATTTTTAAGGTACCATTGGTAACTATCTTCGGCCAACAGATCATTTGGATCAAAAGGAATTCCTCCTTCTTCAAAGAATGGATCGTTTGGAATCAAGTGCTTCTTACGCAGACTAGCCAACAAGGGCTCTACTCGCTCTACACCGTGATCGTTGGCAACGATATCCAGTTGCTTGAGGACTTTTCCGGAGCTTTCCTCTTCGCAAACAAGAAACTTTGATCCCGGTGCGACAGGCTCCATTTTGTGAATCCCACATCGCTCTCTGACCTCTTCAAGACTTGCACTTGGCTTCAATTTAACCAGATAACGCTTGCGTAGGATACGACGCGCATTCTCATCTCCCTCTTTTCCCGGAGGATAAAATACCATATAGTTTTCAGCGTCGGTATCCGAGGCCAAAGCAATTGCACCCTGGACCGTGACTACAGACGTTCTCTTTGTTACATGGGCTCCTTCTGGTGTCAGTTGGCACATTTCATAAGTGCACAACTTGTATTCGCGAAGTTGGTCACTTTGCGCAAACTGGTAAAGCCCCTCTTGAATGGGGCCAGCGACTGTAGTCGGTTCAGCGCACACCACACCGGTGCAGGTGAGGAGTGCCAAAAGGGTCATTGAAGACTTTTTCATATCAAGCATAGGTGTTGGATGTAGTAAAATTGAGTTTAGTTCGTAGTAATCAACACGCGAGTGATGCAATTAGCAGGAGGGCTGTTTAGCTTACTAACGACAATATATTCGTCGTCACTTTCGGTCGCAGTCCAGAGCGGATCACCGGAGGTAATCGTCGTCCAATTCACAAGATCAGATGAATATTGAACACGGTAAGTAAGCAAATTCCCAACGTTTGGACGCTTTGGAATTGTCAGCACACACTGGCCTGTGAATGGATCAAGCACCGGGGTGGGAGTGGAAACCGAGGCGGGATCTGCAGGATCGGTTTGGAGGGCAAATTCCTCCAAGTTGGTCATTCCGTCACCATCAAAATCGCTATTGGCTGCGGTCAACTCATCAAGAGTCCTTGGGGGGAAGTTGTCTGAAACACGAAAGCCCTCGTAGGAATCTACAAGACGGAGGTCCCATCGAAAAGAACGCCGCGACTGATCAATAGTGAGAGCCGAGCTCTGAAAATTTCTTCGAAATCCAACCTCGGCGTACAGCTGCTCACCCGGAACGAAGAAATAGGGCCCCAACGTGATGGTATTGGTTAAAAACGGTACTTCTTGAGGAAAGCGCAGGCTTTCCGGTAGAGCAGGCTGTCCAGTTAATGGATCAATTCCATTAAAATACGGGGGGAATACTGTTAAGTCAGTCTCCTGCTCCTTGATGGAGAACGAAGCAATATCAGAGGCCAAGACAGTCTGAGCAGTGAACCCTTCCCAAAAGAAATCCGTCGACAAGCGGGGATCAAATTCGATCGCTCCATCGCGCCACCTGTCATCCATTACAACCCTGAATTCGTTTCCAACTGGCACAAAACCGAGCCCCGGGTAGGCCTCGAGCATCTCAAGATGGGCGTGGTTTGCATACACATACTTAATTTGCGAGGGGTCGTTAAAATCAACTCCCTGCCGAGGTAATCGGAATTGGTAGACCCCTGGAACAATCTCTTCCACCTGCTTGTCGAACTCACTGGGGCCGTACTCCCGACTAGAAACATAGTTTGTAATCTCATAACGAGCCAGTCTCTGGGGGGCGTTGATGTAATCGTAAAACAATATAATACTGTCATCCCGGAAATTAGTCCCTCCGATGGGGCGCGGCAACTTGGAGGGAGGCGCGGCCTCAAGGCTGAACAAATTCGAACGAAAAGGGGCAAAGACCGAGGCCGGGATAACACTACTAATCGACCAAAAAAGTCCACCGTCTCTAACTCCGTCGAAATCCGCATCACCGACATCGATTAACGCCGTTGTTCCCAATGGACAAAGCTGATTCGGGAATGTTGGGAAAGGTGATCCATTTCCGAGACAAGGTGCGACAACGACGGTTCCATCCAACACCAGAATATTCCATTCCCCACCTTCAAATTCAAAATCCTCAGGTCCAACTTGCTTGTATCTCTTCACATCCGAAAAGCTAAGGAAGGTAATCAACTGCCCCTGAACAAGAGAAACTGAAAGAGAAAAAGCCCCCATCAGGGCCGCGGTATATTTTGCGAGATTCATATTCGAAGGTGTTTGCAATGCATTTACATGGTAATCGCTTTTAAAGCAAGAGAAAACTCACCATCTTACGATGGAAGCGTTACCAAAATAATTGTGAACGTGTGTTTTAACGGTGAGAAAGACTAGCGGGGCGACAAGCGAAGCGACAAGCGTAAAATCACCGCATTCCCTGTAAAAGAAGCTCCGTATTTGTCTTGGTTCGGGCTAAATTGCGTAAAAGAGTATCTATCGCCTCTCCAACGGGCAAACTTGCCAAATGACGCCGGATTTCGAGCACTCTGGGAAGCTCTTCGGCGTGATAAAGACGATCATCATTTCTGGTACCACTCTGAGGAATATGGATCGCCGGATAAATCCGCTGCTCGGCCAATTGCTGGTCCAATCTCACTTCCATGTTCCCAGTCCCTTTTAGCTCCTCGAAAATCACATCATCCATCCGGCTTTCAGTTTCGATCAGACAGGTCGCCAAAATCGTCAAGCTCCCCCCTTCCTCCAGATTCCGCGCCGCTCCAAAAAACTTTCGACACTCGGTGATCGCTTTTGGGCTAATCCCTCCGGAGCCAATCGGCCCTCCACTAATAGCATTATTGTAGCCACGGGCAAGACGGGTCAAACTATCGAGCAAGATGACGACGTCCTTCCCCTGCTCCACCAGTCGCCTCGATCGCTCGAGCACGAGATTAGCAACCTCGGCATGACGTTTCGATGGCTCGTCGAATGTCGAAGCGAAGACATTTCGACCAACCATCTCCTCGAAATCCGTGACTTCTTCCGGCCGTTCGTCCAAAAGTAAGACAACTAGCTCTGATTCCGGGTGATTTTCCTGAATCGCTTTCGCGATCTGCTTCAGAAGAATCGTTTTTCCTCCACGAGGAGGAGCCACAATGAGACCCCGCTGCCCTTTCCCGAGGGGGGCTACCAAATCCACCACTCGAACCGAGAGAGCCGAGTCATCCTCACTTTCAAGAACATACCGCTCTTCCGGAAACAAAGAAGTCAGGGAATCGAAATGAGCCCGGGAAGCATATTCAGCAACTGGTGTCCCATCGATCTCAAGCACCTCACTCACTGACATGAATTTATCCCTCCCCCGGGGAGCGCCTACCACCACTTTGAGACGCTGCCCTTCCCGCAGCTCATGATCCCGCAGAAAATCTGCTCCAAGATAAAGATCGTCAGCCGAAACTTTAAAACTCCGGTTTTCATCACGGATCATTCCAAAATTCCCTTTTGCCAAATCAAGAATTCCTTCGGCCACAATCCGGGTGCCATGGGTCGCATAGCACGACAAGATGGTGTAAACCAACTGGGCTCTCGTAGGCTGATTGGGAATCCGCACCGGCAGGCGGGCCAACTCATCGTAAAGATCAGCCAGAGGCTCATCTCGAAATTCGTTCAAATCAATCTCATCAGGAACTTCAGGCGGAGGTGGCGGGGGTGCTTTTTCCTTCTTCGGTTCTCGCTTGGGTTCGGGGACTTCAACCGCCTCCAGACTTCCTTCATCAACTACCGTGATTTGCTCTTTTTGGCCCTCGAGAGCTTTCGCGGCCTCCTCTGCCCCGGAAGTAACAACTTCCTTGGTAACCTTTTCAACTGATTCGATTTCCTTCACCGAATCTCCTTCCTGTGGACGCTCAGGCTCATCTTCCCCAATGACTTCTTTCTCCACCACCTTTTTCGCGGCCTTCTTGGAAGCCTTTTTGCCAACCTTCTTAGCCGCTTTTTTGGACACTTTCTTTACAGCCTTCTTCGCTGCTTTTTTTGTGGCCTTCTTGGCGATTTTTCCCGCTGCTTTTTTGGCAGCTTTCTTGGCCTTGGGGTCTTGGGATTCGAGGGACTCCTCCGGAGAGGACTCAATGGGCTCTTGCTCGTCAGTCATGAATTTAATGTAAAATCGAGGAACCGGCACAACTGTCGCTGAAGCGCAACCCGCCTACCTTCGTTCCAAAAAACGACGTCCGCCCTGGCAACTTTTTCCATGATGGGAAGCTGCGCTGAGAAGATTGATGAAATCATCCTGTCATCGAAGTGACTTCGGACCTTGAGGCGGGCACGTTGCGTGACCTCCGAGGTGGCCACGACCAGATTAAACTCCTGGCCAAAGTCAAATCCACTCTCAAAAAGAAGCGGAACATCAGCGACAAACAGCGTCGTGCGTTGATTTTTACGGCATTCTGCAACTTTCTCAAGACATTCCTTTCGAAGCTTCGGATGAATCACTCCTTCTACCTTTTGACGAAGGTCAGGATTTTCAAAAACCAAGGTTCGTAGCTTGGCTCGATCAAGACTCCCTCCCTTGTTCAAAATAGAAACCTCCAGCACCTGCTCAATCTCATCGAGCGTTCCCCGATCACTGAGGTACCGCTGAACTCCTTCATCACAATCGTAGATCCCGATGTCTGGAAGCTCCTCGGCCATCATTGTAAGAAGAGTCGATTTCCCCGTCGCAATTCCTCCGCTCAATGCCATCACCTTCATCGGCAAGATCATGCTCCTCTCCGGAAAAAGCTCAACGATAGATCTTCCACCCATCCCATATTGGCACAAAAAAGCGGAACCTCTTTCGAAGTCCCGCTCTTAAAAAGAATCAATCTTAAGAGATCCCGATTAATTACCGGGAGCACCGACTGGCGGAAGCATCGTTGCTTCCACTGGAGCACTGCCAGCAGATGAACTAGCCAAGGTGCTGATACGGCGTCCAGTGGCATCGATAATCTCGGCAGTCACGAAAATAATCAGGTTACTCTTGATGTGATTGTCGGCCTTGCTCTGGAAGAGGCGTCCCACGAAAGGCAGGTCACCAAGAATGGGGACCTTGTCCTCAACACTTTGCACATCTTCACGCATCAAACCACCAACAGCGACAGTATATCCGTCATAAATGGTGAGTCCGGTGGTGACTCGGCGGACGGAGAAGACAGGCATCTCAATCCGGTTTTCGGTAATGACAATCTGAACAGGGTTGCCAAGAGCATCGGAAGCTGGAGAAGTAATTGGTGAACCGTAGTTCACGAATCCCTCAAACTCGACGATGGTCGGTGAGAAACGGAGATCAATAACATTGTCATTGGCTCCCACCTGAGGCTCAACCTCAAGAGTCACACCGGTCTTCTTGGTATCGAAACTGGTCGGAGTTGCCGGAGTCACTGGGAATCCACCACCGCCTCCTCCACCAAGACCGACACCTCCGTTGTTGCCGGTGGCACCAACCTGATTGGGCAATTCGGGTGGTTCGTATTCAGTTGGGTAAATAAACTCACGAATAATCTCAATGGTAGCGTTCTGTCCGGGGCGGGCGACCACACTTGGGGCGGTCATAATGTCCGCGCCCTTCTTCTCAGCCAATCCACGCATGATCATCTGAATCTGACCACTGTTAAACAGTCCGGTCATCGAGAGGATACCTGGAGCGACACGAGACGACTGGGCAGTCCGCTGTGGGTTATTCAGAATAGCGTCAATGCTGTTACGACTAATCGCAGTGTCTCCACTACGGAGACCAGCGGTTGCGATTCCAGCCACTTCCTGGTTCTGCTGGGCAGGAATTCCTGGGATGCTTACTCGGGCAACAGGGCTGATGAAGTCAGCATTGGTCCGGGCAGCGCCACTCCCGACGGTGCCTCCACCGAGGAAATAATTGCTTCCCACTCCAAATGGAGTCGCAAGCCAGTCAAAACCGAGTTCGTCGGAGTTCTCCTGAGAGACTTCCACAAATTTGGTAAGAACGCGGATCTGGCGAGGAGTCTCTTTGCCGGCGGCCTCAACAATGGCGTCGATCAATTCAAGCTGGGTCGGAGTATTCCGAACCACGAGAGTTCCGGATCCAGTCAACAAGCTGGCTGAGGTGCCGTCGATAAAGACTACACCCTGCTCTCTGAGAAGCTCCTGAATGGGCTTGCGGGGCTTGATGCCTTTTCCACCACCTGTATCTTCAGTTGCAAATGGATCGGCGTCTCCAGTTGCTCCATCACTACCACCACCACTATCAAGGAAGTTCTCAAAGGTCGGAGGCACACTCCAACGACGAGTGACGATGTCATCAGTCTCGTCGCTGGTCAGCGGAAGCAAGGTCACAGCGTATTCGTCAACCTTGTAACGAAGCTTTGCCTTGTCGCAGATATACTGCAAGGCGACCTGAAGTGGCACGTTTGTTAGATAGAGTTTATCGATGGTAACAGCACTTGGATCGACCGCATCACCCAGAAGACCACCTTCGGCATCAAGTGAATCGTCGGCAGCGTCTACCACCTTGGGCTTGCGAACCACGAAGTTCACACCCTTCTCTTTCTCATCGAGAGTTCCAAGATCCAATTCGATGGAGCGAATGCGGAGGAAATCAATGGCCTCTTCCACGGTGGTATTATTGAAGTCAACGACTGGAATCACGATCTGCTGCAACTTGGCAGCAATAGATACTGAGCGGGATACTTCACCCGGGCCATCAATGGTCACGTTGTTGTCGTCATCCACGGGAGGAACAGCGAGCTCCCATGCCTGGTCGACTTCCATGAGCATGCGGGCACGAGTCTGGTCGAAGGCAGCGCGGTAGTAGTCGGACTTGATGGCGGAACACTTCTCCAACCAACGGCGGGCGGCCTTGTTGTAGGGGTCAATGCGAATCGCGTTCTTAAACTCATCCTCGGCTTTGTCGTAAAGACCGAGATCGTAATATCCATTCCCCTTGTAGAGGTAGCGGCGAACCTTATCAATGTTCTGGCTGTGCTCGTCGCTGAGGCTCGGGTTGGTGCGAATCGGGTCGTCGAGATACTCGAGTCCCTTCTCAGCCGCAGCGTTCCCAGGATCGGCGGCATCCACATCCTCAAGAAGATTGCGGGCTTCGTCATACTTTCCAGTACGACGATACTGTTGCGAGAGAGCAACGGAGCCATCCTGTAGATGCTGCTTCACCACGGCACGGCGATCAGATGTCGCGGAGCCGAATGGCAGGGTATCAAGGGCGGCCTTGTATTTCTGGACTGCGGTTTCGTAGTCTGCTTCCGCGTAAGCCTTACGGCCTTCGAGAAGAAGAGTGTCAGCACTTCTCACTGCCTCTTGGCGGCGAACAAGTTCCTGACCTACCAAGTCCTGCCCATGGGCCATGGGTGAGACGACGAGAGCCGCGAGGGCAAACATCGTGCGATTGGTAAGAGGTGTGTGTCTTTTCTGCATGATCTGGTTGAATATTTGTTGATTTAGGGGGGGTCTGGGAAGCTTTTTTTCGAAAACCTGTAAGATTTTCTTCAGATTCCCACAGTTCTTAGGTTTTTTTCTTAGTTGACTTGTATTTCGATGGGTGTTGCGGCTCCGTAATCGACCTTCACCGATGTAACAACGACTTTCCCTCTCTTGAGTTCATCGTTGTCTACTTTCACCGCGACGAGCTTGCACTGAATCTTTTTATCTCCTTGGGGGATCTCAAAAGTACCATTCTCTTCAATGTCGAAGGTGTCACTCGTTTTCCCGATGGCATTGAGCCGGAAGGAGACGGTGTGGTCGAAACGAGTGTTCTCTAATTTCTCGTCTTTCTGAATACGGTATGGGATAATGTAAACCTCGTCGGTTTTGTTGGGACGCTGATCCTCGACATGAGCAAAATCTCTTTTTCTCGGGCCGAATTTCCCCTGAACTTCCCTGGTTTCTACCTTCAAAAGCTTGAAACGGCGCATTCCGGGCTCTTCAGGGTAGAAGAATTCACCAATTTTCAGCTCCTTGGCAGCTGGGATTCTGTTTTCAGATACCGCTCCTCCGTCAGGCTTGAATTGAAATTTAAACTGAGTCCCTGTTCCGATCACCCCGCTGAAATCGAGGAACCAAAGGTCCGATTTCACTGAAACAACTTCAAGCTTATCAATGAGATTCCCGTGACTGGTGGAATCGGAAGGATCGGTCTTCGCCTGATATTCCTCTCCATTGAAGAAGCCGTCACCATCCTTGTCCTCCATGGGCGCGTCGGACCAACTGGGATCAACGCGATTTGCTACCCACCACTTGTTGGGAATTGGTGGATGCACATCGGGCTCCTGAAGAAGATCGATCACTTTGGAAGCGTCGCCATCTTTAATAAAGAGATCGACGCTCGTGAAAAGATCCACCTCGCGCTCTGCAGGCGTAGATTTGGGAGTGAGAGGATTAGGACCACTGAGAGACTTGGTGACTTCAGCGACTTCCTCAACTCCAAGCACGGTCGTCGTTTCTTGTTTCCTGCCACCGATTTGGGCAAAACCCTCTTCGACTTCTTTGGCGCTGCTTTGCGCCATGTAGCCCAGTCCACCGAGGACCAGGACACCACCTGCGAGTGAGGCGATATGATAATTTTGAGACATCCAGGACATGATAATAGTAGGTGTTTATTTGATTACTGGAAATTGCTGACCATCCGTGAAGAGGAGTAGATCAGCACGGAGATAGGCCGTGATATCGTCACCGCCTGCGATACGATCGAGAATTTTTGTCCGAGCGCCAACCGGGGCTTCCTCCTCAGCTCCCCCGCCATCCAGATTTCCAAATCCTTCGTCGCTTTTCGGAGCGTCGGCAGAAGCTGCAACCGCGCCCCTTGGCTTGGTTGGAATTGGAGCTTCGTTTTTGATCCGGGCGATCCGAAGATCGAAAAAGTATTGATCCGAGTCAGCCATCGCAGTCAGAACATCACGCAAAGCGGACTCCGGCCCCTTGAAGAGCAGTTCGAGCGGCATGCGATTGGCGATCTTGGGGAGAGACGGCCCACGTCTCACGCCTGCACTCCGACCTCTGGAAGGTTTCCTTCCACGGGCAGGAGCAGCTGCACCATCCCAAGACTCTCCCTTTTCGGAAGGAATCTCGTGACGCACAATACCGCCCACATCCGTTGCATTGGCGGCTGCCAACTGCCCCATCAGCCATTCGATGGCTTTGAGTTCGTAGGCCAACTCTCCGGTGGCCTCTGGTCTCGGCAACTCCGACTTGTAGTCTTCGAAACCAAGGTAGAAGGTCTCGGGAAGAGTGATTTTCCCCTCGAAGAGCTCGCGAACCCTCGCGTCAGTGTCTTTCAGCAGAGCGGAGAACTCATTAACCGGAATCGGCGCGGTGCTCTCGGGCTTAAATGTCAGAAACTTGGCCTGCATCTTGTTGGCATCGTCGATCAACGCCCTCAGGCTGTCGGTCTTTGCCTTGGCGCTTTCGGGAGTCGGATAGGGATCCAAGCCCTTCATATCTTTGAGGGCATTCTCCTCGGTTTCCACTTCGGAGATCTTCTCGTCGAGAGTCCCCTGAAGTTTCATCCCCAAGAAGATGATGACTCCTGCGAGAATCACCGTAATGGCGATCAAACCGCCGAGGAATTTATTTTCTTTGAACCAGGTCATGATTGGTAATCGTTGTAGTAAAATTATTTGACTGAAATTGGAGTTTTGAGAGGAATCAACATCTCGAATGGTGCGGCATATTTCCCTTCACCATCATCGATCGCCGCTTCGATCTTCATGATCTGATCGTCGGTCAGGTCAATTTCCTTCGGGCGTCTCCCGCCTTCAGTCCACGTGAACTTGAGATGCTCCGAATTGCGGAGCTCCTTCAGCAACGCGTAGACGTCCTGCTGATCTTTACGATAGAGCCCCTTAATGAGGACGCAGTTGGCATCCGCAGCATCCTTTTTCAGGGGCGACTTGCCATTCACGAGGGAAGTGAAGCTCTCATCAATAATTCCTTTGCTTCGCTCGTCTCCGGTCGGATTGTATCCCGAACGTGGTTCGATTTCAGTCAACCATACCTGGTCACTGGCAAAGTGGCTGGAAATATCATTGAGCAAATTGACCAAACTGAGGCGGCCATTTTCGGCAGCGGCGTACGAGTCGATCAGCTGCTTGCTCTCAAGCTCCTTTTTAAGGACTGTCTTGATCTTGGCGGCCGGGGCTTGCAACTCAACCGCTTCCGACTCAAGCCCCTTGAGGTGCTTGTTGGCAGCCGCAATGGAAGTCTGCTTGAAGAATGCCCAGGCTCCCAATCCAGCGAGGAAAAGGGCTGCAGCAGCCATTAAGGCCGGCTTCCGGCGAGTAATATCCCGCTGGGCCTGAACGGCATCGGGAACGAGGTCAATGGAGACCGTGGCCTTCTCGGCGGCACGAACACCCAGTCCCACCAACTCACCCAGGGTGTGGGCTTCCGAGGCGAGAGCATCAACATCAACTCCCTTACCAGCGGAGATCCGCTGGAGGGGATTGAAGAACTCCACGGGGAGATTGAGCTTTTCCTCAAGGAATTCCTTGAGATACGGAAGATTTGCGGATCCGCCGGCAAGCATGACGCGGGTCGGGGCCGATCCTCCATGCTGACTACGAAATAGGGTGTTAGTGCGCTGAATTTCCGCTGTCAGGCGAGTCAGGCTGTTGCGAATAATCGTTCCAAGTGCGGCGGCCGTCTCGTCGAGTTGTGCGGCATGCCCTCCTCCGAGGGTGACCAATCCGTTGGTAAGCTTGGAATTTTCCGCTTCTGCAAACGACACGCCGTATTCCTTGGCAATCGCGCTGGTGAGAACGGCTCCTCCAATCGCCACGCTCCGGGTGAAGAACTTGGAGCCTTCCGCGTAAATCAGGTTGGAGGTCTTGGCTCCGACATCGATCAGCAAAGTGCTTTCCTGTAGATCAGGGTAGTTATAGCGCAGCGCATTATAGAGCGTGGTAGGCGCGGAGTCCACCAAACGCGTTCCCAGACCGGTTTCGGAAACGACGGCGTTCAAGTCATTGAGCGACTCGGACTTAATGGCTACCAGAATAACTTCGGTGTCGATTCCGCCCGTTTCCAGCTTTTCCCAGTCCCAAACAACCTCATCGATGGGGAAAGGAACATTTTGCTGGGCTTCGAATTTCACCAATTCGTCCATTCCTTCGTCCTCGAGA
This sequence comes from Verrucomicrobiaceae bacterium TMED86, assembly GCA_002172625.1. GTDB lineage: Bacteria > Verrucomicrobiota > Verrucomicrobiia > Verrucomicrobiales > Akkermansiaceae > SW10. The sequence goes on from NHEN01000060.1 coordinate 11,179, forward strand.
GGCGGGAGCTTGACGAAGCGAATGAAAACCGACTGGCCGGAAAGAGCATAGGCCGCTTTCTGACTGCCGAGCTTCAAGCTCTTGGCGAGTTCTTTGATTGCCAACTGGACCTGCGGAATGCGAGCCGCTTCGGTCGCCGGGTCGGCGAGGATACTAGTTGCCCGGTAGGATTTCAGAACCAAGTTATTCTTGGCGGTGGTGAAAACACCCATGGAAATCCGTTGCGAGCCAATGTTCAGTGCGATGATCGACTGTGTGTCAGCCATAATATTAGTTTTTCAGTGTGTGGAAAATTGATTTTAGGTCCCGGATGTCCGGGGGTGGGTGGGATTTGGGTCAGCTTCCCGGGCTGTGCTGAGCATAATTAAGCGCCGCAAAGACTATCATTGGTCTTTTTGCCTAATCTCCGCATAGCGGTCATACCAAAAGAGTTTGAAGGGAGTTTGGTCCTTGCTCAGAAGAGGAAACTTTTGGGTCACCGTGACTGTCTTGGGAGCATCTGCAGTCCACCAGCCAGCCTTAAACTTACCAGCTTTGAAGAATCCTGCACGGGCTCCGTTGATGCTGATGTCACCACCGACAGCCTCGAGGTCATTCTTTCCGCCCCGATCTTTCCCGGTGATCCGCTTGATGGTATTGGGAGACAAATAGACCGAAAAGAAGATCTCTTCATCCGCAGGAACGTTGACATGCTCAACCGTCTTTTTGACCCAATAGGTCTTTCGATCCTGCCCCTTGAGAATAATGTTCCAGGAAACGGTGACACTATCGTGGAAGGGCTCGTTTTTGTTTGCAGGCGGAACATTGTCCAGTTTTGCTGAAAATTCAATTTCCAGCCAGTCTTTGGGCTTAAATCCCTTTCCCTTGGCAATGTTGACCTGCGGGGATTGCAGATCATCAAAATTCAACGAGTTTGAAAAGTCTTCGGCTTTTTGAGCCGATGCGACTCCCACTAGGCCCGCAAAGCAGGCAAGGGATAGAAAAAATTTGAAAGAACGAGGTGTGATCATGGTGTCCGTGTCGAAACTTCGAATAAAGTAGGAAAAGCAGGCGGGGCACGGCTAGCAAAAAGAGGGCGATTGGCGTTATTTTTTATCGATTGACACTCACTTGAAATTTTGCCGAAGCCTTTTGACAAAGGCAAACACTTCAACGCAAGCTGCCGTCATGACCTCGCCAGCGCCCTCGGACGCCCATCCGCTCCCCTCTCAAGCCATGGTAGTTGGGGCGATTGCCAACATCTCAGCCCTCGAATTGCATAATTTTGAATGCGATCTAATTGAGCTGAGACTCGACTCCTTGGGCCTTGGCGCGAAAGTCCTCGAATTTGCTGAAATTGCCCCCTTGCCCCTCCTCATCACGGCCCGTGGAGCCTCTGAGGGGGGAACTTCTGACTGGTCGGTGGGAGATCGCCTCGCCGCATACGAGCAGTTTTTCCCCTACGCCTCGGCCATCGACATCGAGCTGCGCGATTTCGACCATTTTTCGGGGATTATCGAAAGTGCCAAGGCCAGAAACGTCCTCGTTGTGGGTTCATGCCACGATTTTGAGGAAACCCCCTCGTTCGACACTCTGAAGTCAAAAATCGGTTCAACCGCCGATATTCATAAATTCGCCACCCGAATTCAAGATCAAGCGGACCTTCAAACTCATCTCGATCTGCTCGACGAAAAAACGCCCCTCTCTGTCATGGGAATGGGACCACTGGGAGCAGCCGCGCGTCCCCTGATGGCCAAATCCGGGTCACTTCTCAACTACGGCTACCTCGGAGCCACTCCCACCGCACCGGACCAGTGGCCCGCCGCGCTGCTGAAGCAAACGCTCTCGCTCTAGGATACGATCTTCACCGGTGCCGGAGGCAGAGCCGCCAGAAAAGTCTTCCCGTAGCGCTTCGTGACGACCCGATTATCGAGAATAACCACCATGCCTTCGTCCTTCCTGGAACGGATTAATCGTCCCACTCCCTGTCGCAATTTTAGAATCGCTTCCGGCACCGAATAGCTCATGAAGGGATTGCCTCCTTCGGCTTCGATTTCCTCCAAGCGCGCTGCTGTTAGAGGATGGTCCGGAACGGCAAAAGGAAGGCGTGTGATGATGACATTGCTCAGCGCCTCTCCCGGCACATCAACCCCGGCCCAAAAACTCTCCGTTCCGAAAAGCACGCTGTTCACGTCCTCGCGAAATGCCTCCACCATTTTCTGGCGCTGCATTCCCATCCCCTGCGCCAAAAGCCTCCATCCCCGTTCGTCAAAGAAGTCCTCCATCGCTTCAGCCACCGAACGCAAAAGCCGATGACTCGTGAAGAGCACAAAAGCCTTTCCTTCCGTCTTGATCAAGACCCGTTCGATCCAGTGAGCGAGCATTTTTTCGTAATCATCATCGCGCGGATCAGGCATCGACTTGATGACGTAGATCGCCATCTGCTTTTCGTAATCGAAAGGACTTCCAATCTTGATGGCCGGCACATGTTGCGCCCCCACTCTTTCCCGAAAATAACTCAACTGCGCATCACCGGTCCCCAAAGTTGCGCTCGTCGCGATGCAGGATTTATCCGGCCCGAACAACAAAGTCCGCAAACGCTCCGCAACATTAATCGGCGCGGCATTCAAACTCAGTGAGGTCCCTTCAGAACCCGATTTTTCCACCCAGTAAACACTCCCGCCATCTTCCTGATCAAGAAACATTTTCAGCCCGCCATGTATCTCCCGCAATCGCCGGGCTCCGTCCATCAATTCATTCCGCTTCGTCTCATCCTCAGTATCTTCTGCGACCAACTCAATCGCGCTCCAACACTCACGAAGCGGGGCCGCGAGGGTATTCTCAACCAACTCCGGATTCCTGACGCGAAACTCTCTGCCCCAGTCATTGAAAGTCACCGCTCCACCCACCTCATCGAAAAACACATCGGCTTCCTCGATGACCTTGCGGGCGCATTCCATCGCCTCACTCGCCCGCGCCGACTTTAACAATCCCTTCCCGGTTTTTGGGTGATACAAACGCTGCAAATCAAAACGCAAACCGGCCTGACTTACCCGCAATCCCAACGCCTTCGCCGCCACTGATTCGAGCGTGTGCGCTTCGTCAAAAATCACGAAATCATTGGGCACTAAAAAACCTTTCTCCCCCTCCAATAACTCCTCCTCAGGATTCAACAGCGAGAAAAACAAACTGTGATTGACCACCAAGACCGTGGCCTTCATCGCACGCTTTTTTGCCTCCTGATAAAAACAATTCCCACGCGGCCCGCAGGTTCGCTGGGTGCAGAGATGAGACTCACTGCACACCTGTAACCACACTTTATGCGCCGGCTCGAAATCCAAATCACTGCGCGTTCCATCACGCGTCGCTTCCGCCCACTTCCAGATTTCCATGAGCTCCTCCCGCTCACTTGTGGTGAAGAGATCACCCACCTGATCCATCGCACGACGCAAGCGCAGCGGACACACGTAATTCTGTCGCCCCTTCAACAAGGCCGCGTCAAATTCACTCGCCAATAATTGCCTCACAATCGGCAAATCTTTACCCATCAATTGCTCCTGTAAATTGATGGTGTGCGTCGAGATGACCGCCTTCCGCCCCTCCCTAATCGCGAACTCAACCGCCGGAATCAAATAGGCCAATGACTTCCCCACACCAGTGCCCGCCTCCACTACCAACGACCGCTCTTCTTCAAGCGCCATCGCGACCTCCCCAGCCATCTCCTGCTGCTCGGCGCGAAACTCAAAATCAGGCGACTTCGACAGTAAACCCGAGGCGGAAAACACCGCCCGCATCTCCTCTCCAAACGAAGCACCTCCACCGAGCGTAATCACCTGTGCTAACTAACCTCTTCCGACCGCCTTGACAATCGCCATCGAAAAATGCTGATTTTCCAACATTTATATTGCGGGTTTTTCAGCATCTACTAGGATCCCCTCATGAATCGATTGGAAAAAGGCGCGCTCTCCCGCCGGGAACGGCAAATCCTGGACATCCTCTACCGCCTCGGTGAAGCCACCGCCAAGGACGTGCAGGAAGAACTCCCCGATCCTCCCTCCTATTCCGCCGTCCGCGCCCTCCTCGCTACCCTGGAAAACAAGGAAATGGTGAAACATTCCAAGGAAGGGCGACGCTATCTCTACCGACCGGCCATTACCGAAAGAAAAGCCAAGCGCACCGCCCTCAAGAGCCTGCTGGGCACCTTCTTTCAGGGAAAACCGGAGAACCTCGTCGCAGCCTTGCTCGATCCTGAAGATCAGCAACTCACTAAAAACGAGATCGACGAAATCCGTAATCTCATCAAGTAACACCCGCCGTGCTCCTCCCCTCGCTCGTTTTTTCCCTTATCGCCGCCTGCGCCTTGTGGTTCACCTTGCGTAAAAACCCTGCTGGGAGCTCCCGCACCTCCGGCCTCGTCCTGACCCTGCTCCTCATCCTCCCCCTCCTCGGATTCGTCCCCAAATATTCCGTCACAGTTTCCGATTCCGTTTCTCACGTCCCTCCCTCACTCCTTATCCCCTATCTTTGGCTCGCTGGTTTCGCGCTCTTCTCGCTCAAAGGACTCCGCGACCTCCTCGCCATCCAAAAATGGCGCCGTCAATCCTTACCCGCCCCTGACCTCACTCTTTTCCACGAAACTCTGGAGCAACTCAAGGTCCGGCAAAAAGTCTCTCTTCAACTCCACCCAAGGCTGAATTCCCCCGTGGTTTCGGGGATTCTCCGACCCACCATTTACCTGCCCAAAAACTCCTCCCAATGGTCGCCTGAAACCCTTCGCATGGCCCTTCTGCACGAACTCGGTCACATCCAGCGCCGCGATCTTTGGATGGCTTCTCTGGCCCATCTCGCCTGCCTGCTTCACTGGTTTAATCCCGCCGTCTGGTGGCTTCGCCGGACCTTCATCGCACAGTGCGAATTCGCCTGTGACGCCCATCTGGTGCAACACGGAGCCGACCCTAAAACATACGCACACGCCTTGTGCGACGTCGCCCAATCCGCTGCCGCCCCGCCGCTCTCACTGGCCATGGCCGGGCATGTCCCCCTTCGCGAACGCATCATCTGCCTCTCCGAACGCCAAAAACGCGGCTCTGTCCTCCTCAGCTCTCTGCTCCTACTTACCGCCTCCAGCGCCATCGCCGCCAGTTTGGTGCGCTTCGTTCCCCAACTCAATATCGCTCCCCCTCTCCCCGAAGAAGTCGTTGAGGAAAACCAAGTTCGCTTTCAGGCCAATCCCTTCCCTGCGGATTGATTCAAGCTTGCCCCCTTTTTTTATCTTTGTCCTAAGACAAAGTCGGCACGAATCGTTCCCCTCACACCGATGAGCCTACACGCCGCCCTCTCCGCAGAAGCCAAAGAAAGACTGGCCGCCCAAAAGCGACTCTCCAGTATCACCAGCCTCATCATCGCCCTCCTAGTGACCTTCCTGATCGGAATCATTCTCTTCATTATCTCGATGGCTATCAATAAGGAGGAGGTCGTGATCGATATCGTCTACAGTGCTCCCGGCGAAGAGGAACAAGAGTTGGTCGTCGATAAGGTCAACATCACCCGCGACGTCAAACCGACACCTCCCAGCGGAGGAGCACCCGCCAAAGTCATCGCGGCAGTTACCGCAACCCCCATCGCCGTTCCCGTCACTTTCGCCGAGACCGACAACGTCTCATTTGGGACCGATGAAGGATTCGGTGATGGCTTCGGAGCCGGAGCAGGCGGAGGTGGCCTTCCCGGAGGCGCCATGGGCAAACGTTGCAATGCCGGCGATCGCTCGGCGCGCTTGATGGCCTCCGGAGGAACTTCCCAATGCGAGGAAGCCACCATGAAAGCCCTGCGTTGGCTCAAGAAAACGCAAAACAAAGACGGCTCGTGGGATAAGAAATACCCTTCTGCCATCACCGGACTGGCCCTCCTCGCCTTTCTTGGCCATTGCGAAACTCCCGAGTCCGTCGAATTCGGCGACGCTGTCTTTTCCGCCACCACTTTTCTCGTCGATCTTGGCATGAAGAAAAAAGGCAAACTCTCCACCGACCTGAATGATCGCTGGTGTTACGAGCACGCCATTGCCACCTATGCCCTTTGCGAATCCTACTCCTTCAGCCAGATCTTTGGATACCAAATCCCCAACCTCGACAAAGTCGTCCAAGACTCGGTGCAGTGGATCATCAACAACCAAAACCAAGCCGGCGGGTGGAACTACAGGTACGAAGAACGCCCTCGATGGGACACCTCCATCACCGCATGGCATCTTCAAGCTCTCAAAGCGGCCAAGAACACCGGATTGGAATTCAAGAATCTCGAACGCTGTTCAAAAGCCGCGCTTCAGGCCGTCCTCGACACCCAACAGGAACACGGCGGATTTGGATACGGGAAAAACGGTCCCAGCGGATCCTCCAAAGGCCACTTCAGCCTTACCGGAGCAGGCACCCTTTGCGTCCAACAACACAGTGGAAACAACCATGCCGCCGTTGGGAAAGGTCGGCGCTACATGGACAAGCACAACTCCTTCGACTTCAAGAAATACGCCAACCTCTACGATCACTATTACACCTCTCAAGCCATGATCAACCTCGGTGGAAAATCCTGGAAAGGCTACAATCAACTCTTCCGCGACGAACTGATCAAGAACCAGGCAAAAGATGGCTCATGGGGCGACCCAGCCGGCAACCACCACTCGGCTGGTAAGACCTACAACACCTGTCTCGCCACCTTGATGCTGGAGGTTTACTACCGCTACCTTCCCGGCACCGGAGCCGGCAGGTAATTACTACTTCGGCTCTTCCCCCGGAGGATACTTTTCGTAATTCTTGGCCGACTCGCGCGACCAAAACGGCGACGACCCCCAAAGCGGAACCGTCGCAAGCGAAGACTCCCAAAAGCCCAGCTTTGTGAAGAGCTCGTTGAGCGTTTCGACCTCTTCACCAGCAAGGTCGGCCTGCTCCCCGGGATCTGTCGACGGAGCAAAAAGCTGTGCCGGACGATGTGATAATTTAATCAATTTCCGCTCCCCGGAAAGGATCGCTGATTGCCCCTGCAGTCGCCAAAATAACTCACGCGGCTTGGCCACTTCTTTATCGTTTAACACCGGCAGTAAATTGATTCCGTCATACGCCACCGCTTTCCGGTTTCGCTTGTCCTCATACTTCGGCGCGGGCTTCAAAGGGAGAGGCTCACCACCAGCCGCAGCCAAAAACGTCGGCAATAAGTCCAAAGCCGATACCGGATTTTTGTAGACCTTTCCTTTCGGCAATCCTGCGGGCCAGGACATCAAAAAGGGGACTCTCACCCCACCTTCCAACAAAGTCCCTTTCCGACCAGACAGCGGCCCGTTCCACGAAGCGTTATTGGTCGCCCCTCCGTTATCGGAAAAAAATACAATTAGCGTGTTTTCATACTGCCCCGACTCCTTCAAATAATCAATCACCCGACCCACTCCGCGATCCAAGGCATGCATCATCGCCGAGTAGGTCTGACGCTTCCTGTCCTTGATGTGGCCATACACCGCAAGATCCTCGTCAGTCGCCTGCATCGGTGTGTGCGGCGCATTGTAGGAAAGAAACATGAAGAAGGGCTCCTCAACTTTCCGCCCCTTCATCCAGGCGAGAGATTCGTCGGTAAAGTAGTCGGTGACATAGTCCGAGGAAAACTCCGTAACCGGAGAACCGTTGCGCTCCAACTGATGACGATCAGACTTTAGAAAATAACTATGCGACCCTTTCAACATTCCCACGAAATGATCAAAGCCCCGCACGTTGGGATGAAACACCTCGTGTGTTCCCTGATGCCATTTCCCAATCAGAGCCGTGTCATATCCAACGGCTTTTAAATGATCGCCCAAAGTATGCTCGGTCGGTGGCAGCCCCTGCAATTCAGGGCGCGTTGCGTATGCGTCAGCCCCTTTATTCAAATTCCCTTCATAACCAAATCTCCGTGGATCTCTCCCCGTCAAAATCCCCGCCCGCGATGGTGAACACACCGATGAAGGGACATAGCCCTGCGTGCAAAGGACCCCATTGCTCGCGATGGAATCAAGATGCGGCGTCTTGATCGTCGTCGACCCGGTACAACCCAAATCGCCATAACCCATATCATCCGCCAAAATCATGACGATGTTCGGAGCCTTCCCGAAAGAGAGCGTAGCACTCAGAAAAAGTAGTAAGAATTTCACCCCGCTATTCAGGGCGTCAAGGCGGCTCAGGTCACGGACAAAATCACGAGCGACACCGTCCTTGAATCCACCCGAAAACACGCTCTGCCGAATCAACATTCTCCGCACCCGGCCCAATTGCCACCGGCTGTTCCTCTTCCCCAACGGTATCCCGGCCATGCGACCCCTTCACCAAATCAGCGTCCAAGGGGATCACATCCATCAAGCCACGAAAACCCAACTTCTTCTTCGCCAAAAACCCAGCAATTTTCAGCATGGGAAACTTAATCTCCGGGTCGAGAAACAACTCCACCGGATCGTATCCCGGTTTGCGATGAATATCGATACAGCGTGCAAAGTCCGGCGCCTTGGCATCATCCATCCAATAATAATAGGTAAACCAAGCTTCACTCTCCGACACCGCGACAAAGTCTCCTCCCCGCTCACGCCCCACTCCATTACCCCAAAGATCCACTCCCTCACGAATTTCCTCCACTCCATCCGCTTCCAAGACAACTTTGCGAACTTCCTCCGCAATCGATTCGTCGTTCACATAGACGTGTGCCACCTGATGATCCGCCACCACAAATGCCTGACACCCGCCGCAATCAAGAGTCTCCAGACCTATCTCATCCTTCACTTGAATCCATCCCTTCTCCCGAAAGATTCTGTTGAGATGAATCGCTTTCGACACTTTGGAAATTCCATACTCGGAAAGAGCCAAAACTTCCACGCCATTCCCTTCAAGTTCATCGATAAGATCACAAGTCACCTCATCAATTGCCGAATACTCCGCGTCCATCTCCGGCGTATCTGGACCGAATTTTTGCAGCCCATAATCAAGATGAGGCAGGTAAACCAAATTCAATCCGGGCTGCTCTTTCCGCTCGATCCACTTCGCGCTCTCCGCGATCCATTTCGACGATGGAATCCCCGCATTGGGGCCCCAAAATGACGGAAAGGGAAAGGGCCCCAAATCACCTTTGATCTCCTCCCGCATTCCCATCGGCTCGGTGTGGATATCGAAGAATTTCCGACCATCCGCCGGATACAACGGCCTTGGTGTCGCCGAAAAGTCAGTCGAAGAATACATGTTATACCACCAGAACATCTTCGCGCAGGAATGCTCCAGACCTTCCCACACTTTCTCACCCTTCACGAGATGATTGCTTTGCTTCCAAAACTTTACCTGTGCCTCTTCGCGGTCATACCAACCATTCCCCACAATGCCATGTTCCCCCACCGGTTTCCCCGTGAGATAAGAACTCTGAGCCGTGCACGTCACCGCCGGAAAGGCCGGCTTGAATGAGACCACTTCGCGCGACTCCGACCACTTCTGCAACCGCGGCATGTGCTTCAGCACAGCCTTGGTCAAACCGACAACATTGAGAACGGCAACCCGGTTCATGAACTCACCGCCAAGACACGGGATTTAAGTTCCTCGGCGCAGTCATCCCAAATTTTCTCTTCGATCTCATGCACATCGATTCCCTTCCCCAAACTCGCCAACAAGAGAACGGTCAGCTCCCCACCAAGGTGCTCGCGGAATTCTTCCAGTCCGTTGAAAACCCGGCGACGGCCTTTGGAATCGAGCAACTCAAGAGCTTCATGCCAAAGCGGAAGATTCAATTGTTCAATGACACATAAAACCCTCTCCGCATCGTCGGCTGAGAGAAGCCCCACCTTGGCCGCATAAAGCGTATCTAGAGCCACGCCAACGGAAACCGCTTCGCCATGACTCAATTCAAAGTCCGTCAATTGCTCCAGCTTATGCGCCGCCCAATGGCCGTAATCCAGCGGACGGCTGCTCCCCAATTCAAAGGGATCTCCGCCCAAGGCAATGTGACGCGCATGATGAATCGCGGAACGCTCCACCGCTTCTTCCAAAGTGGCCTCATCGAGGGCGCACAAAGACGCGGCATTCGCCTCCAACCACTCAAAAAACTCGCCATCCTTCACCAGCGAAACTTTCACCGCCTCGATCAGTCCCGCCCTTCGGGTTAGCTCGGGTTGGGTGTGGAGAAATTGAAAGTCATTCACCACTGCATACGGCACCGCAAAGGCTCCGATGAAATTCTTCTTCCCGAAGGCATTGATGCCATTCTTAACACCAACCCCACTGTCGTCCTGGGAAAGGGTCGTCGTTGGAAACCTCACCAGCCGTACACCGCGGTGCCCGGTCGCCGCAGCATAGCCCACGACGTCCAAAAACGCTCCGCCGCCAATCACCATGATGTAGGAATGGCGGTCAATGTGGTGTTTTTCGATCGCCGCCATCGCGCTTTGGTAAACCGAATCGTCGCGCTTCGCCTCTTCGCCTCCCACCAGCCATTCCACGCCGGTCAGACGAATTCCCGCCACTTCCCCGAAATAATCCTGAATTTGCGCCTCTAGCTCGGGAAAAAACTCTTTCAGCCCGGTCTCTACAAAAACGAGAACCTTGCTGTGCCCCCTCGTTTCCAACAGGTCGGACAGGAGCTTATTCCCCGGAGAGAAGGCTCCTCGGGTAAATCGAATGCGGTGACGGAAGCTCACCTGGATGTCAAAATCTTCGCCGGTCATTGCTGCGCGGGGCATTGGTAATGGTTTCTACGCGGAATTGCCACAGATTCTTAGAAGAGTATTCTGAATTTATGCCAGACACCATTTCCCACTTTGAAGGCCGCTTCCTTTCCCTACGCGAAATCGAGGGCTGGGAATTCGCCACCAGGCCCAATTCCACCGCTGTCGTGGGGATTCTAGCCATGACGCCCGAAAATGAAGTCATCCTCGTCGAGCAATTCCGCCGCCCGGTCCAGGCCCGGGTTTTGGAAATGTGTGCCGGATTAGTCGGAGACGAACCCGAATTCGCCGGAGAATCCCTCGTTGACACCGCCCGCCGCGAGCTCCTCGAGGAAACCGGCTATCTCTCCGAGTCAATCACGCCCCTCCTCTCATCGCCGACCTCGGCCGGTATGACCGACGAAATAACCCACCTCTTCTTCGCTGAAAACGCCACCAAATCCGGCCCTGGTGGCGGAGTTGGCGGCGAGGACATCACGACCCACCTCGTTCCCTTCAATGACCTTGCAGGCTTTCTGAAAACATCCCAACGAAACGGCCTCTTGATCGATTTTAAAATCCACGCCGCCTTGGCTGCGCTGAATCTCATGTAGTAATCGATCCAAAATCCGATAAAAGCCTTTCTTCAGTGGAATTCACCCCAATCGGTGAAATGCCTTCTCGCTCAGGCCACCGCTGCCGAGCTGCCCGAAATTTTCGATCTCAACGACCACGTTTAGCCCATTCTCTGCGAGAATTGCTATCACGGTCACGGCGCCCACAAGGACACTCCTGAACCCAAAAAGAACCCTCTTCGCATCGACCGCGAAAAGTTAGCCCTTCTCCACATCCGCGAACTCCACGCCACCTCTCTCCACCAGCTAGGCCTCGAACACCAAAAGCATACTTTCCACTATCAAGGTCTCGACCAAAAAATCACCGGCGTGGAACCACCTAAAATCCTCACCGATCTCCTGTTAGAGGCGGACGTTGATTCCCTCTCCTCCCTAATTACGGTGAGCAAAAATCCTCTTTAGAAATTGATGTTATTTCCTTGCCGAATTTACTAATTTGGATTACCGACAACTTAAATAAAGAAAAAAATATTAAACCTCCTTTACTATGATCTATAAGATTGCAGCTTTTACCGTCGCCTCTCTTACTCTCAGTTGCACCGACGATGAGAAAGAGGCGGCTCTTCTAAAAAAATACGAAGCCCAAAAGGAAGTCCTC
>NHEN01000061.1 GCA_002172625.1 Verrucomicrobiaceae bacterium TMED86
ACTCCGTGTGGAGAGGTAAGGAGTGGTTGCTCGTCCCAATGCTTGAGAAATGCTTCCCAGTTGGTTTCGGCGAGTTGGGCCCATTCTTCGTCCCGGGCTTTCCGTTCCTTGTGACCGTGAGAGATGCCAGGGTTGGCGGCGATAATAATGGCGCCCCGCCATTTTTCGGGATAGTGGATCAGGGAGTGGAGGGCAATTCGTCCGCCCATGGAATAGCCCATGAGGAGGTCGCCGTCATTGGCGTGTTCGGCGATGAGTCTTCCGGCCTCGCGAAGCGTGACTTGTTTATCGGATTCGAAGAGTGACCAGAGATCGATGCTGTTGATTTCCTCGCCGAGGGATTTTTCGAAAAGATCCCAGTTGGTGTGGCATCCCGCCGAGCCATGAAGGCAGTGGATCATGGTTTCCAGAAGCCGAAGAGTTGCAGGACGCAGCCCCAGGCGAAGGCCCTGCGATCTTTCCAGGGGCGGGCTGGTTCCAGGATGCGCCATTGATTGGCGACTCCGGTTTTACGAACGCCGGGTAGGGGATTGACGAGTGTGTTTTCTTCGCAGAGGTCGAGGAGGGGAAGATCGGCCTTTGAGTCGCTGTATCCGGCGAGGCCGCTGGTAATGTTGTGTTGGGCGAGACGAAGGACTTTCTCCTGGCCTTTGTGGTTTTCGCCATTCATGTCGGGGAAGAGTGCGATTTTTTCACCCCAATCGAATCGGGTGCCAAAGCTCAAGTGAAAGCCCAGAGCCTCGCCGATACCGGTGACCCAGAGTTCCGGGCTGGCGGACGAGAGGACGAGGATGTTTCCGTCCTGTTTGTGTTTGGCAATTTCATCGAGAATTTCCGGGTAGGGGAGTTTTGGGAGCCAGTCGGTGAGGAAATCTTTTACGTGGGCGTCGAGTTTTTTCCGGCTCATGCCCCAGAGGTAGCAATGAAAGACACGCTTCATCCCGCCCGTGCCGAGGACTTTGTTGAGAGGGAGTAAGGCGATAAAAATGAGGGTGAGGAGGCGTCGCGCCGGTTCTTTTCGGAGAACATAGCTCCGAAAAACGAGCTGGGTATCCCAGGGGATGATCGTTTGGTCGAGATCGAAGAGGACGTGTTTTCGAGGCACTCCAAGAAGGCTAAAAGATTGGGGGTAAATTGGAATTTTAAATTTGGGTAAAGTGAGGGTAGATTATTCTCCGTGAAAGCCGTTCTTTTTGCTCTGGGAGTCCTAGCGACTCCGCTGCATGCCCAACTCTATGCCGATGTCACCACAACGATGGGGGATTTTACGCTGGAGCTTTTTTATGAAGAATCACCGAAGACAGTAGCCAATTTTGTAAGTTTGGCAGAAGGATCCCGGAAGTGGATTGATCCGGTAACCGGGATTGTGCAGGTGAATAAGCCCTATTTTGACGGGATTATTTTTCACCGGGTGATCGATGCGTTTATGAATCAAGTGGGGTCACCACAGGGGACTGGATCGGACGGACCGGGCTATACTTTCCCGGATGAAGTGGATAACGGCTTGTTGCACGATGAGCCTTATCTTTTGTCATCAGCAAATTCGGGTCCGCATACCAATGGCTCGCAGTTGTTTATCACCGTGGTGGTGACTAACTGGCTCGACGGAATCCACACCGTATTTGGAAAAGTGTCCTCCGGCACAGATGTGATCGATGCGATCAATGATGTGGATGTGGGGAAAATATTTAATGGAAACTTAGATTCAACCCGCCCCGTGGTTGATGTGTCTATCATCTCGGTGGTGATTAGAAGGGAAGGACCGGAAGCAAACGCCTTTGATGTCACGGCACAGGGACTTCCCGAGGTGGAGCAAGCCGAATTGGGAATCGAAAATTCGGAAAGCGGATTGAATCTCACCGTAGATCAAGCGGCGGGAACTTCCCTGGAGGTTTTTCAAAGTCCCAACATGGTGACTTGGAGTTCGCAGAGCCGGCATCTTGATTCGGGTTCATTGCCCTTGAGCGGGATTGGGGTGACGGCTGACCAAAGTCAGGAGTTTTTCCGTTCGGTTATCATCGATTGGCCGACCGAAGCTAGTTTTCCAAGTGATTTGACGGGATGGAGTATTACTATTGAGTCTCCATTGAACGGATTAAATCTCACTCTGGATTTTTCAGACGAGCCTACTTTATTTTTGGAGGGAAATGGGACGTTTTTGATCAATATGGAATCAAGTAGTATTGATACGGATGGTTATGGCGGTACCCTCTTGATATATACCGATGGACTTGTGCCCTTTAGATTTCGATTGGGATCTGATCTTCCGATTAATAGTAGCGCCCCAAGTGGGAGAATGACTGGGACGGCCTTTACCGCTAGCCGAATTTCTTTGAGTGGAGGATTTACGATGACTCCTCTTCCCTAGCTGTAAAAGAAGCCCTATTCAATGTTGTCATCTTGATGAGATGAGGCATCTTTTAATTCGATGTCTCTTCTCAGACCGTTTTTCGTTTTTGCGTTTTTGCTCATCGGGGGGCTCGCGCAGGCGACAATTTACGCGGAGTTTACGACCAACCAAAAGGATGCCGCCAATCAACCACGCACGTTCCGTGTTTTGCTGGATCCGGTGAATGCGCCTTTAGCGGTGACGCATTTTTCACTGCTGGCGGGGAAGCCGGATGACACCTGGGAGGCTTCTCCGGGAGCCGCCTTGCCGATTGTTGTTCCAGGCGGATTCACTACGATGTTGCTGGGGTCGATCACCGTGGGGGAAAGACGGGAGAACATTGTGGTAAGGCCAATCGTGGAGTCTGAGGGCTCACTGGTGATTAAGGAGTATCAGGTCGTTACCCAAGGTCAGGGTTTGGAGCTGGGGCGGGTGTCGGCGATTCCCAATGGTGATGTTTATCACGATGTGACCGGAAGGGGGCGCCTTGAGATGTGGCAGGAGACTGCGTTTCCATTCCGTTGGCGAGTGGCGATTAAATATCCCAGACCCTGGCTTGAACCGATATTTGGGGAGGAGACAGAAGAGACTTTTTATCAAAACTTGATTGTGAGTGCGCCAGCGGGACAGTGGTTGTCTGCCGGGACGCGGGTGATTGGCGGGAAGTCTGTGACCGATCCCGGTTATTTTTTACCTGATGAGCTGGCCAGAGTGCCCAACGTTCTCTCCGAAATTCCGGACATTGCCCACCGTCAGCCTTTCAATGTTCCTTACGTGCTGGCGATGGAGAATGATGGTCCAAATACCAATGGCTGCCGATTTTTCATTACCGGTGTTTCCGAACCCAGTGGCCAGGATTGGAACGGGAAGTATACTGCGTTTGGAAACGTTTTTTCAGCAGATCGATTATTTGTGTCGGAGCTGATCAGCATTGCTGGTTCGAATCCAGGAACAGTGTTGATTACCTCGATTGAGGTGAAGCGAGACGCGACCTTTACTCATGTCGGTTTTTTCGAAGGGTATTATCAGAATTTCTTACCGGGGGGGTATACCGATAATGTTGATCTCTCGATCGCAACGGTGAATGGGAAGCCAGAATTGCGGGCATTTTCTTCGCAGGAGGGAACCGATGAGTCTGCATCCTTGTTGACGAGGATCTATGCCGGAGATGATTTGCAGGAGTATGAATTCGTGACAACAGCAGGAATTGCTTCGGGATTAACCGAGCCCGCCAAGCAATTTGTTGATGCCAATTTTTTTGCCGGGCCGAGAGGTTTTTTCAAAGCGACAGCCTGGGAATATCCGTATTGGCCCTCGGGAGATGTGACTACCGGAAATGCCATTTATGAGTTCACTGTAGACGGCCCGGGGAGCAGTATCGGGAAACTGACGTTACTTTTTAATCTCGAGGGAACGGGGGGGACTTTTGTGGATACGAGTTTTGTTGAAAGGTACACAGTCCGCCCCAATCCTGATTGGTTTCCGGGGAGTGATTTGTCTCCTGTTATTGTGACTCCCCGGATGCAGCCCGAGGTCCAGACTGTCCGAAATGGAACCTTTGAGGCGACCTACTCGCCAAGCCAGGGGCCGTATGCTGCAACCATTGAGATCGAAGCGACCAGTGGTGAATTGGAAATTGATTACATTGAGTTGATTTACTCCTTCAATCCCCAGGATTACCAAACCCTTGTGCCGCAGGGTCTCCCCATTCCGCATAGTTTTCGAGCCTTCAAGGACGAACCAGACATCCTCACGGAAGAAGGGGCGCGAATCCTGCCTTTTAGCTATGAAGGCTATTATTTTAAATCCCAGTAATGATGGTTACCGAATCACGCTATGATCGTCCGGTGGAGCCCAACGAGCTCGTCCCGGCTGACTATTTTAAGGAGCTTCCCTTGGGGGAGTATTTTGCGAATGACGCGCCTCTGGAAATCGATCTCGGCTGCGGTGATGGCTCGTTTGTTCTGGGCATGGCCGAACATTATCCGGATCGGAATTTTCTCGCGGTGGAGCGTTTGCTCGGGCGGGTGCGTAAAGTGTGTAAGCGTTCGCATAAGATGGGCCTGAAGAATCTCAAGGTTCTGCGTTTAGAAAGTCTTTATACCCTGGAATGGATGTTGCCCGAGAGTTGCGTGGACAGGCTTCACCTTCTTTGCCCCGATCCGTGGCCGAAAGCGAAGCATCATCGTCGACGCTTGTTTCAGGAGCCGTTTCTCAATGCAGTGGTGCGGGTGTTAAAGCCGGGTGGCGAGTTTCTCTTCAAAACGGATCACGAGGAATACTTTGAGTGGAGCGAGGAACATCTCGCGGCGTTCGATAAGCTGGAACGCCTGAGCTGGGAGGAAGATGATTTCTTTTATCCCAAGACTGACTTTCAGATCCAGTGGGAAGCCGAGGGGAAATCCCTTCAGGGACTTCGTTCCCGGAGGGCTATTTGAGTTCGTAGGACTCGGGCGCGACCAGTCCGGCGGAAAGGATCATTTTTCCTGCTTCCTCGAGAGACATTTCGCTGTCGTAGACTTTTTCGTCGTCCACGATGATCACGAATCCGGTCATGGGATTAGGGGAGGTCGGGATGAAGACGGAGGTGACGTCTTTCTTTGTCTGGGGATCGTGGAAGTTCCCGGTCACAAATCCGATCAGGCGGCAGCCGGGGCTGGGATATTCGATATAGGCGACACCTTTAAATTTCCTTGGTCCGCCGAGGTTGCGCACGGCATCGACAAATTGCTTGATGGTTCCGTAGATGAATCCGAGGAGGGGAATGCGGGTGAGTGAGTCATCGATCCAGCTTGAAAAGCGGTGTCCCGGTTTGTTCATGACGGCTAGGCCAATGACAAAGAGGAGAGCGAGGGGAATGAAAAGCCACAACAAATCGTCGCCAGGGAAGTATTCGATTTTCCAAGCTTCCTCCGGGGTTGCGCTGCGGAGGGTATTGAGTCCCGATAGGGCGAGGTTGATAATAGCCCGTCCAATGCGATGCAGGAGTTTGAACACGAGGACGATGATCCAGCCGGTCGCGAGAACTGGGATCACCGCGGCCATCCCGGCGAGGAAGGGCTTGAGAGCCATTCTAATTCGCGGGTGTCTGGAATCGCGGGCTTGTCCGAGAGGCTCGTCTGACATGGTGATGCTTAATCAATAGCGCTTAATTCCCAACTGACAACTCTGAGATTTCTGGATGACGAAAGGAGAAAAAAGTGGGATGCTTTTTCCAGCGATTCGCAATTTTAATGCCTCGATTGATCATTCTTGTTCTTCCTCTCTCCGTCCTATGGCTGGTGATGGTCTCGAGGCCGTCGGTGATACAGAGTGGTCAAGGGGCTGATGTCTCTCTTGAAGAGGTAAAGCTGGAGAGGTTCTCTGAGGGTTTTGAGAGGGAAGCAAGGCCTCTAAAACAAAGGGGTGGAAGGAGTAATTTCGCATACGAAGCAATGCCTTTTCAAGATGGCTCTGGATCGATTTCGGACTCAAGCAATGGTCGTGCTGGATTGTCTGTCGATGAAAAGGCCACTTTGGTGTGGCGCAGAATTCAGGATTTCATTCCCCGGGATTTCACCGGAAAGGAGATGAATGACTTGAGATCATACATTGGTGAGTTGGTGGGGGTTCAGGACGAGAGTGAGTTAACTTGGCGGTGTTGGGCTCCCGGGGTGTCCCGGGAGAAAGCGCTTCTCTATTATGAAGTAGAGAGCTTGATCGGGTTGAATCCGGGACGGGTTGGCTTGTTTGCAAATCAGTTTCTTGGGACTGGCCGGTGGGGTAATGTCGCGAGTCATGACGGAACGACATCAGACCAGGGGAGACCGGCTGTTCTCACCTGGAGCATCGTGCCTGATGGGACGATGGCTCCCGGAATCAGTGGTCAGTCGGCAGCGGCTTCGGATTTACGTTCCTTTTTAGATGGGATTTATGGAAGCAATCCCGGGGAGCCAATGCAGAATCAACCTTGGTTTTCTGTGCTGAAATCGGCCTTTGATGACATGGGGCAGACATGCGGCGTGAAATTTGTTTTTGAGGAGAATGATGATGGGATTGCGATTTCTACTTTTGCAGATGGCGAGCTTGGAACGAGGGGAGATATTCGGCTGGCCGCCCGGGCTTTGGATGGTGTCAACGAGACCCTGGCATTTGCCTATGCGCCCGGATATGGAGATTTGGTGATCGATTCCTCTGATTCGTTTTTCAACCTTATCGGGTCGTCATCGATCCGGATGCACAATGTCGTGGCCCACGAGCTGGGGCATGCCATGGGGCTTTCACACGTCTGCCCTATCAACCGAACAAAGCTCATGGAACCGCTAATTAGTCTGGAGTTCCGGGGGGCTCGCTTTGATGAATTTCAGTCCCTTCAACGACAATATGGCGATCCCCTGGAGCATCATTCGGACGAGCGGGATAACGATAGCGCGGTTGATGCTACTCCCCTGACTCTCCCGCTGGATGACACTTTGAGTTACGGCAGGCTGAGTATTGATGATAATAGCGACATCGACTTTTTTAGATTTTCATTGTTAGGTGGACAAAAAATTTCGGTGGATGTCGAACCTGCTTCGGGGAGTTATTTGGAAGGGGCGCAAGTTGGGGAAGATTGTTCGGAAGGAGAGGATTTTGATCCCGGGACGATTCATAATCTGACTCTGGATATTCTGGGGGCTAATGGTGTGGAGGTATTGGCCTCTGCCTCTTCGGGAGGATTGGGTGAGGGAGAAAGCATTACCAATTTTGAGATACTGGAGGATGGGAATTATTTTCTACGAATTAATGGCGGTGTAGCGAATGCGACTCAAATCTACGACCTCGATATTTTCACCGAGGACCGCCCACCGAGTCCTGAGGTCGACATGATCGGTTCGGCCATTGTGGTGGAGTCAGGTAAGGTGAAAAACGTTCGAGCAGACCCTGATGAAACACTCAAGGTTCAGGTTGAGTTGAAAAATATGGGCAATCTCGCGACAGAGGATTTGCAGGTTTTTCTGTCTGGCCCCCCGAATCTTGTTTTTTTTGAGAGTGAGGTATTGATGCCGGTCTTGGCTCCGAATGAGACGGGGATGGTGGAACTTGTCTTTGGACTGCGGGGACCTTGTGGAATCAAAATTCCGCTGACTCTCACCGTGGATGATTCTTTGATGGATCCGGTTGAATTCGAGTTGAGTTACGTTTTGGGCGAGGTGATCACCGAGGAACTTTTTAACGAGGGCTTTGACGACTCGGGTTCATTTCCTGATGGATGGAGTAATTCCTCTACCGGAGGAGGGACAAATTGGGTGATTTCTTCTTCGATAAATGTCTCAAGTGCTCCAAACGCAATGTTTTGTCAGGGGGTTGGGGAGGTTGGACAGTCTACTCTGAGCTCGCCAGCGGTGACTCTGGGAAGTGAAGGTGGGAATCTGATGTTTCACCACTCCTATGATATGGAGTTTGCTTGGGATGGCTGTGTCCTCGAGGTTTCCCGTAATGGCGGTGTTTGGTTTGATCTTTTGGATAGCGAGGCGGTGGTCATCTCCGGTGGATACAATAGCACGATGCGGTCTTCTTCGACTTCAGGGCTGGCGAACCGGGGGGCGTGGACCGGGGCGAGTGGCGACTTCGTGATCACGGAAATTGAGTTGCCGGCGAGTTGGGCCGGAGACGAGGTGCAAATTCGATGGATCATTGCTTCGGATCGCACCGTTGCCTCGGGTGGGTGGTATCTTGACGAGATACAATTGATAACCAGCACGGCGTATTGTGAGGCGTACGATCCCGAGTTTGCCATCAATGTTACTGAGGAAATTGTCGAAGAAGGGGCGCAATTGGAGGTGGTGGTTTCCAGTGTATTGCCTCTGGTTCTCGCCGAGGAAGTGCTCTTGTCGGTGGGTGGAGAAGCGATTTTAGCTGATCTCGACGGGGATCTTTCCGGAACGATTTTCGCGGGAGGATCAACGGTGCCGATTTCCTTGTTCGTCGTGGACGATGGGCTTAGCGAAGGCGATGAGATTTTGACGCTTTCATTAGCGGGGGGCGGGGGGGAGGACTCGGTTACCCTCCAGGATTTGGAGGGATTTGGTTCCTGGGCAGCCTCATATGCAATACCGGGAGATGCCCCTGAAGTTGATCAGGATGGCGATGGACTGAGTGCTCTTGCGGAATATCTTCTGGATACCGACCCAACGGATCTCTTTTCGGTCCCTGACTTATCGATTCAGTTGGTGGACGGAAATGTGCTGTTTCCGGTTGGCAACCTTCCGTCGCGAAATGATGCGGCGATAGCGGTTGAGAAATCGACGGACCTGGTGAATTGGACATCGACAAGTCTGACCCAATCGGCCGAGGGGCTGGAAGTTCCCTTCGATGGCGGCAAATCCTTCCTCCGCATGGTTTTCTCGTTGAACGAATAGAGTTCGGCCTTTTCAAGAGCGTTGTTTTGAGAGAGATACTCATGCATGACGGCAGCTGAACTTGCTCAATCCGCTCAAAATGATGATGAGGTCCCGGTCGGGATTTCCATCGCACAGAAGGCACTCTGGTTGGCGAAAGCCGGACGTTGGGATGATTCCCATGATCTTTGTGAGGATGTGCCTGATCCGGCGGGAGCTTGGATTCACGCCTACCTCCATCGCGAGGAGGGTGATCTTGGAAATGCTTCCTACTGGTATCACCGTGCCGGGAGGCAAATGCCGGCATCGGGCGTAACACTCGCCGAGGAATGGGGCCAGATCGCGGCGGCGCTTTCATAAACCAAGATGCCGAAACCTGAAAAAAATGTCCGTCGTGCGGCAGTCTCGGCACTGAGAGCTTGGGCGAAAGGACATGCCTATGCCGATTCTCTGATCGAACGACACGCCGAGCGCAATCATTTATCGTCGCAGGATCGGGCATTGATGAAAGCCATTCTTCTGGGGGTGTTGCGTAACCGGAGTCTTTTGGATTATTGGATCGGCTTGTTTCGTAAGGGAAAGCTTGATGCGGAAAACCGCGACATCATGCGGGTTGGATTATGTCAGTTATTAATTCTTCGTATTCCCGACCATGCTGCGATTTATGAAACGGTGGAATGTGCCCGCGCTCCGGTGCGGGGTCTGATCAACGCGGTGCTTCGCAAGGCTGCTCACTCGCGGGCGCGTCTCTTGCGGGAGCTTCCTAATGTAGATCCTGCCACGCAATATTCGCATCCCGGTTGGCTTTTTAAACATTTTCGAAAACTCTACGGGGCAAAGAACACCACCGTCCTGATGGATTGGAACAATTGTCCAGCGGAGACTTATTATCGCCCCAATCTTCTTAACCCTCCGCCTCTCGATACTCCCGAACCGGAGAATGCCGGCGATGCGGTGGCGACAGGTCACTACTATGTTACCGATCCATCGACTGCCCACGCTCCCGAGTTTCTGGCTCCGAAGCCTGGTGAGGCGATTCTCGATGCCTGTGCCGCGCCGGGTGGGAAGTCGATTCATCTGGCCGGCCTCATGGAAAATCAAGGAGAGTTGGTGTGTTCGGATTCGAATGAAAAACGCCTTCCTCGATTGCGGGAGAATCTTGAGCGTTGTGGCGTGGAAATTGCCGAAGTGGTGCAGCATGATTGGACCAACCCCGCTCCGAAAGAATGGCACGGTCGCTTTGATGGTATTCTCCTCGATGTGCCTTGTTCAAATACCGGGGTGTTGCGTCGAAGGGTCGATGTGCGATGGCGACTTCAACCAGGGGATGTCGTCGATCTTGTTGAGATTCAGAACCAGATCTTTGAGCAAGTGCTTCCCTGTTTGAAGCCGGGAGGGCGAATTGTCTACTCAACCTGCTCGATCGATCCCCAGGAAAATCTGGAATTAGTGACAAAGTTCTCCAATGCTCATCCGGAGCTGGAATTGAGCGATCATAAGCAGTTGCTGCCCTTCCGGGACGAATGCGACGGGGCCTTTGCCGCCCTGCTCCTTGACCAGCGGGAAAGTTAAGGTAAGCTAAATTTCACCAAGCTCAATCACATGAAAGCGTTCTTCCCCTCTCTTCCGATAGCTCTCCTGCTGTCCTCGTGTTCAGAATTTGTCTCAACAGGAATGAGTGCCTCAACAGGAACGAGTCTTCCAACAGGATATCTCGCAGCCTTCCGCCATGCCGCACCCGTTCGTGAAGGCCTGCCGCATGAGCAGGGCTTTTGGGATGCCGAGGGAATCAACGGTCCGCCGTCAATCCGTATTCATCGATCGGAACAAAAGGCCTATTTCTACAAAGGAACACACATCGTGGGAATGAGCCCGGTGGCTACTGGAAAGACGACTCATACTACTCCGGGCGGGACGTTCAAAATCAGCCAGAAGAGCAAAGATCATAAGTCCTCGCTTTACGGAGTGATTCGAGACAATGCTACAGGGCAAGTCGTGAATGACGACGCGGATACGCGTAAGCACAAGGCGGCCCCGGGGCAGACTTTCGAGAATGCTCCCATGCCGTATTTTATGCGATTTAATGGAGGGATCGGAATGCATGTGGGTCATCTTCCCGGATACGCGGCGTCCCATGGTTGTGTGCGGATGCCCAAGCCGATGGCGATTAAGTTTTTTGAAAACGTTGAAGTTGGAACCCCTGTCATCGTAGAGTAGAAATGCAGGCTTCTCTCGTATTGATGATTCACGGACCGGACCGTCCTGGTTTGGTAGGTGCCCTGGCTGATGTGATTTCAAGTCACAGCGGAAGTTGGATGGAAAGCCGGATGGCGAATCTCTCAGGGCAATTCGCGGGGATTCTTCGCGTGGAGTGCCCGGCCTCTGCGAAAGACTCATTGGTGGGTGACCTTGAAAAGCTCGCCGAGCAGGAAATCCATGTGCAAGTTGCGGGAGACCCGGTCAGGGATGAATCAAGCGGAGAGTCCGTCGTGATCACCATCACGGGGCACGATGAGCCCGGGATTGTTAAGACAATCGCGTCGGTTCTGGCGGCGGAAAGTGTCAACGTCGAGGAGTTGGAAACCTCTCTCGAATCCGCTCCGATGTCCGGGCATTCGATTTTCTTTACCAAGGGTGAAGTCAGACTGCCCGAAGGTTTGGAGATTACTGACCTGATTAATGCTTTGGAAGAGGTTGGATCGGATCTTACGGTGGATGTGAATTAACGACCCCCCGATTTCGTGCGAATTGATATTTTGACCCTGTTTCCCGAGATCGCTTTGGCTCCTCTCAGCGAGAGCATGATGCAGCGGGCGCAGAATGCTGAAATTGTTGAAATTCACGCACACAACCTTCGCGACTGGGCGACAGATAAACATCGACGCACCGATGACTATCTTTGTGGTGGAGGTCAGGGGATGTTACTCAAGCCCGAGCCAATTTTCGCGGCTATTGAAGAGCTTCGCTCGGATGATGCCCAGGTCATCTTGCTGACGCCGCAGGGGAAGGTTTTCAAGCAGGCGATTGCGCGTGATCTTTCAGAAGCCACGCACCTCATTTTTATCTGCGGACACTACGAAGGAGTGGATCATCGTGTGATTGAAGAGTTGGTGGATCTGGAACTTTCGATTGGTGATTATATTTTGACGAATGGTGCGGTAGCCGCGGCGGTTGTGACGGATGCCATCGTGCGTCTTCTTCCCGGAGCCCTCGGTGATGCACGCTCGCCGGTGGATGAATCATTTTCAGATCCAAATCTTCTCGAAGCTCCGGCTTATACCAAGCCGATTGAATTTCGTGGGTTGAAAGTCCCCGACATTTTCCTGTCCGGCCATCACGCCAAGATCGAGGAATGGAAAAAGGAGCAGGCGATTAAGCGCACGCGCGAAAATCGCCCTGACCTGTGTGAGTAATTACTCCTTGGGGAGAACCCAGATATTTTGGAAAAAGACCGGGTTGCCGTGGTTTTGAAGATAAACTGGGCTGCCTTCATCTTTGAGGGGATGTTTGATCGGAGCAGCCGTGGTGAAGTCCTTGTTCAGCTCGACATTCTCATGAACGACCACGCCATTGAGGCGCACCGTGATGCGGGGCCAGGCGGTGCGTTTTCCGGAGGCGTCGAATTTCGCTGATGTGAAATCGACATCGTATGTCTGCCAACTCAGGGGAGGAAGGCACATGTTGAGGCGGGATTGATCCACCGAATAGATTCCTCCGCATTCGTTCATCTTTCCTTCGAGTCCGAATGAATCGAGAATCTGGGTTTCCCACCGTCCGCTGAAATAGACTCCGCTATTGCCGCGCCCCTGACCGCGTTCGAATGGACGATAAGGAGTGCGGAATTCGAGATGGAGTTGGTAGTCCTTGAAGGTGGGGATACTGGTGCAGCCGGTGGCCATGAGGAGGCCGTTCTCCATTTTTCCTTTCTTCCAATGTTCGGCGGTCGAGCCGTCGAAGAGTATTACGGCATTCTTGGGAGCTTTGGCGCCAAGGGTCGAGCTGGCTCGTTCGATGCGAGGGAGCGTGAGTGAATTCTTGCCTTCGCGTTGAATGGTGATTTTGCCTTTGGCGATTTGGGCGGATAGTCCCTTTTGGGCTGCAAAGGTGACCGTGCCATCCTTCAGCGCGCCATTGAGTTTGATGCGGGATTTTCCGCGTTCCCAGCCGAGTCCGGGGAGTCCGTTTTCGAGAATGTAGGCGTCGAACTTCCCATCTCCCAGAGCGACGACTTGCACGCCGAGTTGGCCACCCCGTGAGCCTTTGCCATACTCGCCTTGGATCGAGAAATCGGGGTCTTCTTTGGTGGCCTTAGCGGGATCGGTCCAAAATGGTTTTCGGGATTTTTCGGCGTGAGCCAGTGTCAGGGTGAAGGTCAGGGCGGCGAGTGCGAGTTTCATCATGATCTGATACGGATGGGAGTGACGACTTATTTCTTTAGATTGAGCGGTTGCGAGGTGCCGAGGTATGTGAAGAGGTCCCGCAGTTGTTGCTCGGAGAGATCTGAAAGGAGACCGGATGGCATGAGTGAAGTGTTGGAGGTCTTTTGAGAGGTGATTTGGCGACGCTCGATCAGATGATCCTTTCCTCCCAGTGGACGAATAGTGAGCGAGTGCTCGTTTTGATTGGTAAGGAAGCCGCTAAGAGTTTGTTGGTCCTTCGTAGTGACGGTGATGGTTTGGAATCCTTCCCGGATCTCAGCTGCCGGATTCACGATTGCGAGAAGAAGGTCGGAAATGCTGTTACGCTGGTAGGCTGTTAGGTCCGGACCGATCTGACCGCCTTCATTGTAGAGGAAGTGACAAGAGGCACATCGTTCAAGGTAGAGCTTGCGACCGGTCTGAGGGTTTCCCGAAGTGGTTTTGAGAATGTTGGAGATGCGGACGATTTCCTTTTTGAAATTGTCTTCTGATTCGACAGGAAGAGTTTTTCGAAGTGCTTGAGGAAGGTTTTCTCGAATAAGGGGAGTGAGATGGGAGCTCGCAATGTCACCGCTTTGAATTGCTTCCAGCCAGGTTTTTGCCCATTCAGGGCGGCTGGTGAGAAGATTGGCGACGAGGTCTTGAAGACTTCTGGGGAATGAATTGAATCTTTTGACGAGAGTCATTCCGGTTTGCGGAGCGGAGTAGGAAAAGAGAGCGTTGATTGCTGCGCGCGCAACTTCCGGATCTCTGTGGTTTGTAAGATTTAGAAAAAGTGACTCAGCCTGAGGGGAGCTGATGACTGGAATGATTTCCAGGAGTTTCGAGGGAGAGGCTTTTGGGTTTTTTAAGAGAGAAATTCCCTCTGCGATGGCATTTGAGTCGTTGAGTTTTATTTTGAGAGCAAGGGAGTTGTTTCCCGATTGGACGAGTAAGCGGGCCAGTTCATCAGGGATTATTGAATCTGGGGTGAGAGCCAGTGAGACTGATTTTGTCAAAGATGCCTGATGAGCTATTTGGGACTCTTGAGGTGGAGGCGCTTGAATGGGATGAGCAGTTTTTTTGTAAAGTGAGAGGCAGGCTTGAGCATGTCTTTGTGTGTTTTCCGCAATCAGGCGCCGAGCAAGATAGCATAACAGTTTTTTCGTTGTAGGACCGTTTTGGGTAACTCCGAGAAGTTCGGCGGCCTTTTCGGGGTCTTCAATGACACGGGATTCGATAGCCCACCAATACAATTGGAGGGATGGAGAAAGTGAGAGGTCTTCGTCGTCTAAGCGCAAATTACCGAGAATATTCCAGAAGTTCTCACTGGATATGGCATGCCTCCTCAGTTCGAAGAGAAGTTGCGCTTCATATTCCACAGATGCATCGTTCATGGTGGTGAACAGTTTTCCTATGTCTTCTTTGAACCAAGATCCCCGGTATGAATCAAAGAGAAGGCGAAGAACCCAGGTGCGGACGTGAGGATCCTCATGATGTCGCTGATCCATAAGAATATCTTTGGCTTCTGCTTCGTTCCGATCCAGAGCCCAAAGTGATTCGAGGACATCCTGGGGGTTTTTGCTCTTAAGTAGTGGCCTAATAAGTTCGTTGCGATCCTGACGGTTCCAAAGAATCCGGCGTGCGGATTCGCGAGTCCAACGATTGGAGTTACGTAGTTTTTCTACGAGTTCCGAGGTGCTCAGTTTGTTGAAGGGAAGGGGCTGAAATTCCTTAACTCCCTTTTTTCGGACTCGATAGATCCGGCCGTCGGATTTGTTAATCTGCCCTTCATGGTTTTTCATGTGGTTGACTTGCTTGTCCCGCCAGTCAGCAACATAGATCGCCCCATCGGGTCCGGGTTCGATGTAGACAGGGCGGAAGAGGGGCGCATCACCAGAGAGAAGAGGATCAAGATATTCGGATCTGAAATTAAGGCCCGCTGAGGTGAGGGTCGAAGCTCCAACTTTATGAAGAAGGGTATTGGCCCACAGCAGCGAGCCTTTGAATCGTTTTGGGAGCTGGCCGCCTTCGTAAATGGCGATATTGGTGGAAAGGCGTTTCCAGCCGGGGTGATCGATGGAAGGGAGGTGGCCATAGACGTAAGCGTTTGAAAATTCGCCGTGCTTTCTGAAGGTCTTGGCGTAGTAGGCACCGGGCAAATAGTAGCTTCCGGGAGTGGATCCGTTGTGTCCGGAGAAAAGACGTCCCTTGGAATCAAATTCGCAACTCCAGAGGTTGCCGCCACCTTCTGCAAAGACTTCGTAGACTTTTCGAGTCGGATGGTAGCGCCACATGAGCTGGCCGATTCGGTCGATCGACGGCTGATCGCTGCCGGGGATTTTGATCTTGCTGGAAACGGTTGAGCCCTGCGATCCACAAAGCCAGCCGTCGGGGCCCCAGGTCAGCGAGCTGACGAGAGCATGGGTGTCTTCGATGCCAAATCCTTCGAGCAGAACCTCGGGTTTTCCATCCGGCTTGTCGTCGTGGTCTTTGTCCGCATAATAGAGCAGATAGGGAGGTTGAAGGACATAGACGCCTTCGGGACCGAATTCGAAACTCGTCGCGAGGTTGAGTTGATCGAGGAATGTCGAGTGCTGATCGTAATTCCCGTCACCATTGGTATCTTCATGAATGGTGATTTTATCTTTGCCGGGATGATAATCCGGATGTCCTGGAGGTGAGGGGAGTTTGTCGTAAACGGCGCGCCAGTAGCGGTCGCGGCTTCTCATCTCGGTGCCCGCCGGTTCGGGGTAGCTGCGATACTCGGCGACCCAAAGCCGCCCCCGGGCATCGAACTTCAGGAAGACCGGTTGCTGGACTTGTTCTTCGGTTAAGACAATCTCGCTCTCCAGATCATCTGGTGTTTTTTGTGCCCAGACGATGGCCGGGCAGAGAAGAAGAGCGAAGAAAGTGCGCATTTTGAAAGGGGTGGAATGAACCCAGGGAAGAATGTTATTGTAGCTCCTGCGCGCGATAGCCTCCTTTTGATTTGAAGTAGAAGAAGATGATCAAATAGCAGATCAACATAAAGGTCGGTAAAATGGCGACTTGGTAGAAGGCGGCCTTTTTATGCGGATATTTTACCGCCGTAATCGTAGCTTGTTCTTCCTCGCTGAGTTTGGAGACCTTGTCGGCATCGAGGCTTTGCGTTTCGCCGAGGAAGGTCGTTTCTTTTTTGTCTCCGGCTACTTTTGCAAAGAGAGCGGGATGATTCTCCTGCAGGTCGGCGCTGATCCCTTTGTCTTGGAGACCTCCCATAATGGGGGTGCCAAGAATTCCCATCCCAAGAACTCCGATTGCGGAGATTCCATTAAGGGTCAGGGGGCCACCTTTCGGAAATTGCTCCGAGACCAGGCCCAAGGTGGTGGACCAGAGGAAGGTTTTGCCGAGAGCATAAACGGTTGCGGCGACGATGATCCAGAAGGCTGTGGCCTTGGAGAGAAACAGAAGTCCGATAATGGCAATGATAGCGCTGCCGACCAAGAGGCCGATTGGCGAGAATTTGTGAACGATTGGACCTGCGTAAAACCGGAGCACAGTCATGATGCAGGAGACGTAGATGAAAATCCATCCTGCCTGAGCCGGGGTGAAATCGGCTCCGAGGAGGTCAGGCATCCAGCTGTCGGTTCCGAGCTCCGTGGTAGCGAGAGGCCCCATCGTGATGAGAACCAGAATGAACATCCAGTGGCCCAAGCTTTTGGTGTAAACGCCGGCCATGACGGCTGTGGCTAGGGCGAGAGCTGGAGCCAACCAACTTGGGAAAGAGGCGTCCGGATTTAGGCTCGAAACAATTTGGATGGTTCCGAGGACGAGCATCCATGTGAGAATGAAAAAACCAATGGCGCCAACTTGCCCGAGCATTACTCGGTAAGGAATTTTTGCGGCCACCCGTTCGTTGATTGGAAACTTACACGGGAAGATCAGGTAGGCATAAATCGCCACCGGGATGAAACACATGGAATACTTGAGGTGCCAGCTGGTTTCTCCCAGAACGATTGCGGTAAGGGCTCCGAGCGCGAGGCCGGCGGGCCATCCGGCGTGGAGAATATTGAGCCACTTTGATTTTTCTTTTTTAAAGGCGGTGGCAATAACCGGATTGATAAAGGCTTCGACCATGCCATTGGCGATTGCGATGAGGAAAACGCTCCAGTAGAGCGCGGTGGGTGTTTTGGCAAAGAGAGTGAGAAGCAAGGAGGCTACATGGCAGGCCATGGCGATGAAGGCCGTGGTCTTGTAGCCGATGTAGTCAATGATCAGGCTAAAAACGATAATGCTTATGGCGAAGGGCCAGAGGCCGACACCGAGAATACGGCCTTTGTCTGCTTCGGTAAGGCTAAAGTCATTTTGCCAATCGCCGATGATGTTGGCGCGGAGACCGAAAACAAAGGAGGTGGCGACGAGGGCAATAAAACAGGCCCAGAAGAGCTTCATGTTTGCTTGATCTGATTCGTTGGATTTATTCATGGATTTTATGGGTAAGTGAGCAGGGCTTTGATGACTTTGCGGTCGGCGACCGCTTTGAGGGCTTGGTCAATGTCGTCGATGTCGAAAGTGTGCGTGATGAATTCGGAGGAGCTTAGCTTGCCTTCGCGGATCCAATCGCAGAGCGGACCCTGGGCTTCCTTTTCATAAAGGCGGGTGGGCCATTGATGAATGAAGATGTTGTAGTTGAAGTCAGCGAGGGAGTTGTTGATCGTGAATTCCTTGAGTCCGGCCATGACGCCGTAGACGCAGAGTGAACCGCCACGACGAATCATGGGGAGTCCCGAGTTCATGATTTCCGGTTTACCCACGGCATCGATGACGGCGTCGAGATTTTTGAGTTCGGCGAGTTTCGGGTCGTCGCGGTCGAAGACGGCATTGGCGCCGAATTCTTTGGCCTTCGCTTGTTTCTCGGGGTGTCGATCAATGATGCCGATCCAGCCGAGGCCGAAGAGGCGCCCCAGTTTGACAAAGCTCAAGCCGACCGGGCCGGCGCCGTAGATGAGGATGTCGTCTCCGGGATTGAGGTGAAAGTCGCGAAAGGCTCCGAGGACTTCACGCCAGGTGCAGAGGAGGACTGCTTCCTCGGGTGCAATGTCGTCGTCGAGCGGAGTTTGGATCTCGTAGCATTCGAACCAGCCGTGCTCTTCATCGGCCACGCCGTCAGCGACCATCGCTTCGTGGTCGTTGGCCAGGACGTATTCGCAAAACCCACCCCAGCCGGATTGCATGCCGTCGACTTCGAGGTCGAAGTGGAGTCCGCTAACGGCACGACCGTCTATTTTGAAATTCTTCGCCTTGTCGCCGACTTCGACAACAGTGCCGACGCTTTCGTGTCCGAGAGCGAAGGGAAAGGCTTTCTCCATGCCCGGAAAGCGGCCATGGACGAGTTCGCTATCGGTGCTATTGCAAACGCAGGCGAATTCGGTTTTGACGAGAGCTTGATAGGGGCCGGGTTTGGGAATGGGAGTGTCAATGACTTCGACGACTCCGGGAGAGGTAACGGAGACGGTTTTCATTTGCCTGTGTGTTTGAGGATGAAGTCCACGATGGGTTTTGGATCCTTGAGGCTGTGCGGATGGTGTCCGACGCCGGGTTTGTGGATGACTTTGATCGGGCCTTTGAGTTCAAGGTATCGCTTTTCGATGACGGCGGTGTTTTCCGAAACCGGAACGACCTTGTCATCGTCGCCGACGACGTGGAGGAGGGGAATCCCGGCCTTGGCGAGGGGAGCAAGCTTGTCGACCGGATTGCCTTTGTAGCTTTTCGCCTCTTCGGGGGTAAGCTTGTAGGCGGTGGTGATGGCCTTATTGATTTTTGGCCAACTTTTGAAATCGCAGACTGGAGCATCGGCGTAGATGCAGGAAACTTTTTCGGGATTCTTTGCCGCCCAGTTGAAGATGATCAAGCCGCCGCGTGACATGCCTTCGAGAGCGACCTTTTTTGAGAGTTGGTGTTCCTTGGTGACGTGATTGTAGAAGCGATCCCAGCGTTCAACTGCAGAGGGTGCGCCGTAGAGTCCTCCTACGTTACAATAGGCGACGTGGAATCCTTTTTTGAGGAGTGCGATGTCGGTCTGTGGTTCGTGACCCCAAAAGCGAGCCCGCCAAATCCAAGGGTTTCCCTTGGCGGCCTTCTTTGGAGAAACGATTTTACAGTTGAGGTTATCAATCTTGAAATCAGTTTGCTCGAAGCCGTGGAATTTGGATTTCTTGCCAGTCCATGGATGAGAAAAGGCGAACTGCAATGGAGTCAGGATGAGTAGTAGAGAAAGCTTCGCGAGCGATGAATTCATAGCAAAGTCCTAACCTAGGAAGGTTGGACCTTCTTTCCAGAATAAACCGTCGGAATTCTTGAAGAAAACGAAGAATAATCGTGTTTCAGAGAGTGAAAGCCCGGCGAATTCATGACCAATTCTTCCGAGTAAAAGATGAGGCGGGTTCCCAAAATCATTAATGACGATTTTCCCCTATTAAATGCCGCTCAGTCGCTGAGCGGCGTTTATTTTGAGCGGCGGTGGGGGAGAGTCAGCCAGTTGAATTGATGTGCTTTGCTGACTTCAAATTGTTTTTTTGATGACTTGCCCCGATTGAACTCAGACTAACAGTGGCCCTTGTAGTCAGATTGCGCTCGACAATTTTCTGCAAGCTTGCCGACATTTGATCTCTGCGAATATTGAGATGGCTGGTCAAGAATTTCCTTCCACGGACTTTCGCCATGTCTGTTGGGCAGAGAGAGTTTTTAAAAATCTCTTGATTGAGGGGGGCGAAATTTGGCGACTTCGGCTACCTTAATTAAGCGATGATTCCTTTGACGACTTTGGCCGGGTTGACGCCGGTGAGTTTTTGGTCCAGGCCCATGAATGGGAAGGTGAGCTTGTCGTGGTCGATGCCGAGTTGGTGTAGGATGGTAGCGTTGAAGTCGCGGACCCGGACTTCGTCTTTGACGACATTGTAGCAATAATCGTCGGTTTTTCCGTAGGTCATGCCACCTTTGATGCCGCCGCCGGCCATCCAGGTGGAGAAGCATTTCGGGTGGTGGTCGCGGCCGTATTGGTCGCGTTCCAACTTACCCTGGCCGTAGGTGGTGCGTCCGAATTCTCCGGCGAAGACGACGAGGGTTTCATCAAGCATTCCACGCTGTTTGAGGTCTTTGATGAGACCGGCGCAGGCTTGGTCGACATCGTAGGCCTGTCCACGGATTTTCTTGGGAAGAGTGGAATGGTGATCCCAGCCCCGGTGGAACAGTTGGATAAAGCGGACGCCTCGTTCCGCCATGCGTCGGGCGAGGAGGCAGTTGCGGGCGAAGGATCCGGACTTCTTCATTTCGGGTCCGTAAAGTTTTTCGTTTTGGGCTTCGTTTTCGCCGGAGAGGTCGGTGAGTTCGGGGACGCTGGCTTGCATCCGGAAAGCCATCTCCTGTTGTGCGATGGTTGTTTGA
>NHEN01000062.1 GCA_002172625.1 Verrucomicrobiaceae bacterium TMED86
CAAACTGGCTTCCACATCACATTGACGCGAGAGTCTCTCATTATGACTCCTAAATTCACTCTTTCTTAGGATTTTTCTCACAAAACTTTATGTCCTTCGCGTTCTCTGTCGATTTTTTCTCTTCCTATCAATGCTGAGAAATGACCATTGCTTTTAAATTCTCAACAATCATCGTCGCTTCATGAACAAAGAAAATCCCTATCTGGCACCCCAAACTTCCGCCCTCCCCGCCACCGACGACATCGCCAAACAAATGGCCGGTCTCCAGTGGCCCCTGAAGCTTTCCTTCAAAATCCTCTCCCTGGCAAGCCAGGCTACTGTCACCGACGCCAACGGACGGGTTGTCTGTTTCACGAGACAAAAAATGTTCAAATTCCGCGAACACGTCGAAATTTTCACCGACAAAAGCAAGGCCACCCTGCTCGCGGATATCAAAACCCAAAAAGTCATCGATTGGTCGGCTCGCTATTTCTCAACCAATGCCCAGGGAACCGAAATTGGTTCCGTCGGAAGACGTGGATGGAAAAGTATTTTCCGGGCACACTATGATGTCTTCAATCCCGGTAACGATACCAGCGACTACACCATTCGGGAAGAAAACCCGGTCTCGAAATTCTTCGACAGCCTCCTCGGTGGAATTCCTATTCTGGGTTTCCTGACGGGCTACCTTTTCCATCCTCGCTACGGAGCCACCAAATCCGACGGGCAAATCGCCATGCGGCTCACCAAACAACCTGCTTTCCTCGAAGGAAAGTTCGCCATCGAAAAACTCGACGACTCCCTGACCCCTCATCAGGAAATGAATCTCGTCCTTTCCTTCATGATGATGATCCTCCTCGAGCGCAGACGCGGCTAGGCAAGCCAGCGTTTTTCGGCATTCTTTGTTCGCCTTCCGGCTCCAAGAACGATTCTCTCTTGAGAACCGTTTTATCGTGATGCGCATTCTGATCTTCTCTCTCGCCCTTTTTCTCCCACTCACCGCCCAGGAAAACTGGCCCGCCTTTCGTGGGGCCGAGTCCCGTGGTATCTCCGAAAATCCCAACATTCCCGACACCTGGTCCACCACCAAAAACGTGGCCTGGAAAACCGACATCCCCGGACGGGGTTGGTCCTCGCCGATCGTATGGGGAAAGAAGGTCTTCCTTACCACCGTAGTCAATGAAGGCGAAACCGAGAGCCCGAAGAAGGGACTCTACTTCGGCGGCAACCGACTCAAGATCCCCGACACCAATCATCTTTGGAAAGTCCTCTGCCTCGATCTGGAATCCGGGAAAATCCTCTGGGACAAAGACGTGCACAAAGGAAAGCCCAAGTCCTCCATTCATCTAAAAAACTCCTACGCTTCGGAAACGCCCGTCACCGATGGCGAACTCGTCTATTGTTACTTCGGCAGCCTCGGACTCTTCGCGATGGACTTCCACGGCAAG
This sequence comes from Verrucomicrobiaceae bacterium TMED86, assembly GCA_002172625.1. Lineage (GTDB taxonomy): Bacteria > Verrucomicrobiota > Verrucomicrobiia > Verrucomicrobiales > Akkermansiaceae > SW10. The sequence goes on from NHEN01000062.1 coordinate 1,428, forward strand.
GTCGTCTGGTCCCACGAAGTCCCCCCTTACAAAACCCGCTACGGTTGGGGCACTTCTTCCTCACCCGTCCTCCACAAGGACCGCCTCTATTTGGTCAACGACAACGACGAAAAATCCTCCCTCCTCGCCCTCGACAAAAAGACCGGCAAGGAAATTTGGAGAAGCCCCCGCGAGGAAAAATCCAACTGGTCCAACCCCTACATTTGGGAAAACAAAAAGCGCACCGAAATCATCGTCCCCGGCTCCGGCCGCACTCGTTCCTACGATCTCGACGGAAAAGAGCTCTGGTCCTTCAAAGGCATGTCCAGCATCACCATCGCCACCCCCTACGCCCACGATGGCTTGCTCTATATTTCCTCCGGTTACGTCGGCGACTTCAAACGCCCGCTCTACGCCATCAAACCAGGCGCCAAGGGCGACATTTCGGTCACTTCAAAAAAGACCTCCAACGAATTCGTCGCCTGGAGCAGCTGGAAAGCCGCGCCCTACAATCCCTCCACTCTTCTCTATCAGGACCAAGTCTACGTCCTTCTCGATCGCGGTTACCTCTCCGCCTACAAGCCCAAAACCGGAGAAGAGATTTACGGCAAACAGCGTCTCCCCGGTTCCACCGGATTCACGGCCTCACCTTGGGCCAATCAGGGGAAAATCTTCTGCTTCAACGAAGACGGCGGCACCAATGTCTGCAAAGCCGGGGAGAGCTTTGAACTCCTCCACACCAACCAACTCGCCGAAGACGACATGGGCATGGCCACCCCTGCTCTCGCCGGAAAAAACCTCCTCATCCGCACCTCCGCGCGAATCTATTGTATTCGGAAATAAGCCTCTACCTCTTTCCTCAAGAGCTCGACTCCTCCGGTGGGAGATGCTTGCGCCCATTCAAGATCGCTCCAATCCACGTGTAGCGCACGAAATACCGGTAGATGAGCAAAAGGAAAGAAGTCACTGCAAAACAGATGAACAGGAACTTGGGAATCGCCAGAAAGTCCAAATCGCTCAGAAAAATCTGTAGCGCAATAATCAAGGGCAGGTGCGCCAGATAAAGCCAATACGACGAGTCCGAGAGATACCTCCACTTCGGGTGCCCGCCATTCAAGAAGCGACGGAACAAACCCATCATCGCGATGATCACCAACCAGGCATAAACCACCGCACACACCTGGCCTTTGAGCACTTCCTCACCGCGGACCCACTCTCTCCCAAACCAGAAAAACGGGACCGCCGCCAGAAGCCAGACCCACCATTTGCTCCCCGCTTTTTCTTCCCACCATCCGCGCCCGAAACAAAGAGCACCGAAAAAGAAGAAGATGGCATAGTAGCCTAACTTCGTGCCCCAAGGAAAAATCCCCAACGCCGTCCCGGGGCCAAACATTCCCGGCATTCCCGTCTGCGGCCAAATAGTGAGCGGAATCAGCCAAAGTAAACATCCCGGCGTCTTAATCACCCAAAAGGGAATTCTCCAACCCAGCTTCCTCCAGATCAAAGCCACGGGCACAAAGATCGCCACCAACCACAAGAGGTAGTAGAGAAACCAAAGGTGGTGAAACACCGGAATAAAAACTCCCATCCAATACCAATCCATAGAGCTATTCCCCTCGTCCACTGCTCCCGCCTCTCTCAAAATCTCCGCACACTCCACCCGCCGTTCCGGCATCTCGTTGTCAATGGGAATCCCAAAAGCCTCCCCCACCATTTCCACAACGTGAAAATCCATCGTCGCCGCCTGCAAAACGGTGTTGCCCTGATTATTCACCGCGTTCACATCGGCGCCCTTTTCGATCAACTTCTCAACCGCTTCCACCCGGCCAAAAAATGCGGCCGTCATTATCGCCGTTCCGCCATCCGATCCCTTTCCTTCAAGATCCGCTCCTTTGTCGATCAAGAGCTCCACCATTCCTCCCCGTCCGGCCACCGCCGCCAAGCCCAACATCGGCGTCCCTCCCTGATCCACTCCATTGGGATCAGCTCCACCCTCCAACAACGCGGTCACTTGCTCCAAATCTCCCTCGACAATCGCCCCTTCCAGTCCTTGCCCTTCCAGTCCTTGCCCTTCCCTAGCCGCACTTTGCTCTGAATTCACTGCCCCGCCCCACGCCGCCAGTCCCCACATCAACGGAGCAACGATAATCGTCCCAATCAACAAGGGCACCCCGATCCGCAACAAGCGCTGCTTCACCAATCCTCCTGTCCCCCGTTTCTTCCACATCATCGCCGTGAAAAATCCGCTCACCAAAAAGAACAAAGGCATCCGGAATCCGTGGATCACATCAAGCATCCATCCAAAAACAACTGGGTCCGACTTCACATCCACCGCCGGCCACCCCGGAAATCCCAAAAACGACATCCCCCCGTGCAACACAATCCCCAACAACATCGCCACCCCGCGTAACCCGTCCAAAAAGTGATACCGTTGTCCTGCCATGATCTTCAAAAAGAATATCGAATCTCTTCCGTGGAAGCGAACATCCTTTCCCCATTAATTGCCGGATCTCCTGCAGATCCCACATAATGAAAAGGGCCCGCAACCACCTGCGCGCCCTGATCTCATTATGGAGTATTCCTTCCGGAATCCCCGCTTACTTGAGCGCCGCCTTCGATTTTTCCTTGTTCAAGAAAATCAGACTCAATACCGGGTAGATACATACCAGAACAACGCCAATCAGGCCACCGACTCCCGCCATCGCGCTCATATCAATTGCTGATGTTTCTTTCGAAAGGTTCTGAATTTCCTCCTGCAATGTCGCCTGCGCGCTGATAGCCATAAAAGCCAATGGAATCGCGACCACTATCCGGCTAATCGCCCAAATATTACTGAGCTTTCGACCCGAGTCCTGGTATTTCAATAGCTTGATACCAGCCACTAATAGCAGCGCCGCAAACACAATGGCGACAACAGACTGAACCATGGAAATCGTGATTAAACTATCCAAGGCGCCGGTCACTTTTGAAATATCTTGGCCCTCCTCCCTAGCCGCCTTCGTCGCCTCTTGAAACACGGCCTTCATTAAGGCCCCGCCACCCAAACCAAGCAAAGCAATAAGTCCGCCTAATGCGGCATAAATGATGTGCAAAATTCCAAATACTTTGGGAACTCCTGAACGTTGTTCGGGAGGGCTGGGTGGTCCGGCCTGCTCTGCACTCGGGCTTTGATAGGGGTTTTCTGGATAATCCATAAAGCAGTCTATGGCGCTCTCCGGGGAGGTGTCCAGCAAGGGAATCAATCAATTGAATTCAGTTCAACAACTTCTCATGAGACAATCGATGCTCTGACCCCGTATAATAAGTTTGTTCGCTTTCCCCCGCGACCACCGATCACTCTACAAGCCGTGCCCCAGTCCGATCACGATCTCCTCCAAGCCCACCTGAAAGACCCTTCAGGGAAGGAATTTAGTGCCCTCGTCGATCGACACCTGCCGCTCGTCCACTCCGTCGCCCGCCGCATCACGCGAAACGACGAAGCGGCCCGCGACATTTCCCAAACCGTCTTTCTCAGGCTCATCAAGAAAGCCTCCAAAATCCCCGCCAGCCTTCCTCTCACCGCCTGGTTCCACCGCGAAACCCACAGCGCCTCGGTCGATCATATTCGCTCGGAGGTCCGACGCCAAAAACGTGAACAAATTGCTCTCTCTCTCGATGCCATGAACAACGACCAAGAATCGTGGGAGGCCCTCGCCCCCGAAATCGATGGATCCATCGACGAGCTCCCCGAAAAAGATCGCTCGCTCGTCCTCCTCCGCTTTTACCAAAACAAAACCCACTCCCAAATCGCCGGGCAACTCGGCATCAAAACCGACGCCGCCCGCATGCGCACTACCCGCGCCCTCGACAAACTTCGTACCATTCTTTCCAAAAAGGGCATTACCACTTCGGCCGCTCTCCTCGCTACCACCATCTCCGGAAATGCTGTCACGGCCCCACCCGCAACCCTCGCTGCCACCATCACCACTTCCGCAGCGACCAAGGCCGCTACCAGCGGAGGCCTCCTCGCATTTCTGAAGGCCAACTCAATCGCAGTCACCGCATTGGCGGTTGGAGTTCCCGTCATCGCGGTTCAACAATCCCGAATCAACGACCTCCAAACCTCCCTCGACTCCCGCTCTCTGGAATCGACAATCAACACCCGGCTTTCCCGATCCCCTCGCAAGGCAACTTACTTCGCTCACAACGAAAAAGACCTCATCGCGATCTTTGCCAAAACCGATCCTACCGAACGAATCGAATCGCTCCATGAGTTTTCCAAAAGCATTCCTTCCGCCCGCATCATCGAAGCCCTCGATCTCCTCCGCTTGAAAACTCCCGAGTGGGACAGCGAAGCCAAAATGCTTGCCAATCTTCTTCTCTCCCGCTGGGCCAAGGAAGACCCCGAGGCCGCCTTCGACTCGCTTAACTCCGCCGACTTCACCAAGTCCCGTGGTCACCCCACCACCATCCTCGCCGTCCTCGCGGCACACGATCCCCAACGCGCCGCCGATTGGTTGAAAAACCCAAACAACACCAACGCCTTCTACCCCAGCCTGGGACACGCTCTCGCCGGAACGATCTCAAAAGAATGGGCCCGTCAGGATCTCCCCGCCGCTCTCGCCTGGGCTCAATCCCTCCCCGACCAACAACGCGGCGGTGCCTACTCCGGTGTTCTTGGCAGCCTCGCCTCCACCAATCCCGAACAGGCTTCAACCCTCGCGCTCACCCTCGACCCCGGCCCGGCCCGGCAACACATCGTCGGCGAGATCGCCTCTTCCTGGGCCCGCAATTCACCCACTGATGCCCTCGCCTGGGCTCAGACTCTCTCCGAGCAGGAAGAAGCCAATGCCACCCGTTCGGCCCTCCGAATCTGGTCTCAAAACACCCCGTCCGAAACCGCCGCCTATCTTGATTCTCTGGATCAGGAAATCGATTCCCACCTTCCCTCCGTCGCCCCCACCTGGGCGCGCAAGGAACCGGCCAAAGCCGCCGACTGGGTTGCTTCCCAGTCCGAAGGAGAGGGACGAAATGACGCCATTGCCAAAACCCTCTGGAATTGGACTACCCAGAACCCCGCCGCCGCGACGACCTGGGTCCAAGAACAAAGCAATGACTCGGTGAGAGACCATGCCATCGCCGGACTCGCCACCGCAGCCCTCGATTTTGATCCTCCAACCGCTCTCGACTGGTCTATAAAAATCACCAGACCAAAACTCAAAAACTCTCTGATCCAGCGCTCCCTCTCAATCTGGCATCGCAAAGATGCGGAAGCCGCCCAACAATGGGCCGAGGATCACAACACCACCATCAAATAGCCGCCTTATGAACAAACAACTTTTTACTCACCTCGGCTGGGCCCTTGTCGCCGTCAGTGCCTTCGTTCTCGGATCGAAATTCGTCGCCGAACAATCAACCGCGGCCCCGGACTCCAAAAAGAAGACCACCAGCGTCACCATCAATTCGGGAAACTCCCCCAATAGCTCCGGCGCAACTTCTCGGAAAAGAGCCACAAGTAGCCAGGACGAATCCACCGAAAGTGACCCCCCTCTTTCCGAAGCAGACCTCATCGCTCTGGGAGAGGAAATGAGAGCGGCCAAAGGCCCCATCGCCCGACGCCTAATTTTCGCGGAAATCCTCGAGCAACTCACTCCCGAAAACGCCGAACTCCTCCGCCAATACATCGCTCATCTCCCACCTTCCTCATCCGAGTATCGCGACTTTCACTATGCTTGGGGTTCCATGGCCGGAAAGGATGCCGTCGTCTTCGGCATCGGCACTGAAGGCGATGACATGGGCCCCGCCATCGCCGGTTGGGCCAATGCCAATCCCACCGACGCCATCGCTTGGCTCAAGAATCTCGATATGGAGAGCAACCCCGCCTACGACAATCTCCTCGCTCACCCTCGACTCACCGTCGATGGCCTCACTTCTCATTTTTCACGCTCTCTCGTTTCAGGCCTCGTTGATACCGACCCCGACCTCGCCACCGAGTTTGTCCTCGAGCGATACGAATCGGGCGACAAGAGCGCTCACCAAATGATGCACGCCATCGTTGGCGCCCAATTCCAAACCGGCGACCCAACCAAGGCCACCAACTGGATCGAATCCATCCCGGAAAGCCCTCTCAAAAACACCACGATGCACCGCGTCGCCGGACAGATCGCCAGCGAGAATCCACAACAAGCCCTCACCTGGTTGCAAGGCACTCCCGAAAACGAAAGCCGCTCGCACGGCATCGGAGCCACCCTTCACACCTGGGCCGGAAAGAACCCTGAAGAAGCTGCCGAATACATTTCTGCCATGCCCGCCTCATCCGACAAAGACGCCGCCGCCTATGGTTACGCCACCCGCGTGGTCCACGACAATCCCGCCGCCGCCATCGATTGGGCCTCGTCTATCCAAGACCCTGAATCCCGCACCTCGGCCCTTGTCGATACCGGACGCGTCTTCATGCGAAAGGCTCCGGAAGCCGCCCGGGAGTGGCTCGAGAACTCCAATCTTCCTCAGGAAGCCATCCAAAGAATCACCGGAAAATAACAATCTCCTCCGATGAAACCTCTCACCCTTGGCATCCTCCTCACCACCATTTCTCTCACCGGGATCTGGCTCCTTCCCGCGCGCGACAACCTTCCTGCGCGCGACAAACAACCCGCCCCATCCCTTCGCCCGCCAAAACCCGCCACCGTCGGCCACCCCTCCTTTCTCAGTCCACACTTCAAGCCCATCGTCCTTCTCAAGGACACCCTCTTCGTCGCCAACACTCCCGCCGACACCGTCGATGTCATCAACACCAAAAACGGCCGCTTCATCAAACGCATCCCCGTCGGCATCGACCCCGTCAGTATTGCCATCCGTCCCGATGGCAAAGAAGTCTGGGTGAGCAATCACATCTCTGATTCCGTGAGTGTCATCGATACCAACCCGGCAAGTCCGACCAGCCTTCATGTCATCGCCACCATTCAGGATTTCGATCCCGAAAAACGTGCCACCCGATTCGACGAGCCCGTCGGCATCGCTTTCGCCGACAATAAGAAAGCCTACGTCGCGCTCTCCTCGGAAAACAAAATTGCCGTAGTCGATGTTGCCTCCCGCAAGGTCACCAAACACCTCTCCATCCCCGCGCAAGACCCCCGCGCCATTGCTGTTAGAAACGGGAAGCTCTACGTCCTTCCCTTCGAATCTAACAACAAAACCCAACTCTCCGGTGGCTACAAAATCGATGGCGACCTCGTCACCTTCGATGCCCATCAACACTCCATCGCCCACAACAACATCCTCTCCCTCGGGCACGTCGTCGACATCGTCAAACACCCTCGCGTTCCCGACAAAGACCTCTTCATCTACGACACCGAAACCGACCACCTCGTCGAAACCGTCGACACTCTCGGCACGCTTCTCTTCGGCCTGACCGTCGATTCCAGGGGCTCCGTCTTCGTCGCCCAAATCGACGCCCGCAATGATGCCAACGGTCGCTCCGGCACCAATAAACATGGTCTCGCCGAACTCGAGAACCGCCCCTTCCTCAATCAAATCACCCGCGTTGATTTCCAAAAAAACGCCGCTCAAAAACCACGCTTCCTCGACCTCGAACCACTCCCGCCAAAGCAACCTGATCCGAAGCATACCTACGCCTCGCCATTCGCGATTGAACTCAGTCCCGACGAAAAAACACTCATCGCCACCGCCGCCGCTTCCGACAAACTTTTCACCGTCGACCCCGACAGCGGAAAAGTCCTCGGCGAGGTCAAAGTCGATTCCGTCCCCCGTGGTATTGCTCTCAAATCAAATTCCAAAGGCCAGCTTTCCCAAGCCTGGGTCCTCAATGCTGTTGCCAATTCCATTTCACTCGTCGACGTCTCCAATCCCGCCAAACCAATCCTAAAAACCACCATCCCCCTCGACGATCCCACCCCGCCGGTTTTCAAACGCGGCCGCATCGCCTTCAACACCGCCTTCGCGTCTTCCACGGCATCCTTCGCCTGTGCCAGTTGCCACCCCGACGGCCACACCGACCAACTTCTCTGGGTTCTCAAAACTCCCATCGTCAGCGGCGGCAATCAAATCCAGCCGCGCTCCACCATGCCCATTCGCGGCCTCCGCGACACCGCCCCATTCCACTGGGATGGCATTCCCGGCGACCCCTACGGCGGTAACAACAGCGCCAAAGTCCACGGTCACACCCCGCCGAATTCCGATCCCGACAACCCGGAAAGCTCCGCCCGTCATCTCATCGATGGAAGCCTCGCCAGCACCATGCTCCTCGATGGTGACACCAGAAAGAACGACAAAGGAAAAGTCGGACTCCTTAGTGAAAAAGAACGTGATGAGATGGCCCGCTTTCTCCTCAGTGTCCCCTATCCACCCTCTCAAAGACGCGCTTACGACAACGTCCTCTCAAAACGCGCTGAAGACGGCTTCGAACTCTTCCACATCAAGGGGAACCACGAAGACAAACCGCAACCCAACGTCTGCGGCGACTGCCACCGCATGCCCTTTCTAGTCAGCACCAACACTCCGGGCTCCGGCATGGACGCGCCCACCTGGCGCGGTGCCTACGACCGCTTCCTTATCCTTCCGCAAGGCCGACTCAATATCATCGACTTCGATTTCTACCGTCGCTTCGCAGAAAAAGGCATCCCCGAAAGAGACATGTGGCGCCTTTCCTGGCGGAGCAAACCCCGCTTCGATCCTGTCTGGGAAATGGTCCTCGAAGGCAGCACCGGATACTCCGGTTCCTTTGCCCGACAACTCACCCTCAATCATAATACCGTCGGCCAGGCCCTCACCCATGACCTCCTTCCGGCCCTTGAATCTTCCGCCAAGGAAGGAGCCGTGGTCCTTCAGGTGGACGCTCTCTTCTTAAAGGGAAAGAAAACCATCCCGCTCACTCTTCAGTTCCAAAATGACCGCTACTTCCAAATCGATGGCGAGCGCCTCAACTTCACCCGGGAGCAACTTCTCGATCTTGCCGAGAAAGGATCCTTCACCGGCACCCTCACCGCCCGCCACGGATCCCAGTCCGGCTTCACCTTCCATCAACCCGCACTCTGGACTCTCAGCGCACTACACAAACAAAGCGGCCGACAGCATTTCCCCATTTTGACCCAAGATCAAAAATCGATGTCTCTCAACGCTCGCCACGTGACCAAAGAGGCCCACGTCATCGTCAACGGCCGACGCGTTTCCGCCACCATCAGAAAGGAGGAAGCCGAATCCATTTCCATCAAACTCGATTCCCTCCCCCCCAAGGGCATCAACTTCCTCCAAGTCCAAAATGCCCAAGGGCTTTTCAGCAACGACTTCATTTTCCATGTCGCCGACAATGCTGGTGATGTCGCCAAGTCTCTCCAGGAAGATCCGGACCAACTTCGAAACCGCCTGGAGCGAGTCATCGCAAGCGGGAGCCTTGTCGGAATTAGAAACCTTCTCAAATCCGGCGACATCATCAACCGCCGCCACAGCGAGAACGGCATGACACCTCTCAGCAGCGCGGCCTTCCACGGAAAGTCCAAGGTCACCACCCTCCTCCTCGAGCACAAAGCGGACCTCAGGGAGACCAATCGCGACGGCAACACCGCCCTCCACATCGCCGCCTTCATGTGCCAAGCGGAGATCGTTAAAACCCTCCTCAAAAACGGAGCGTCCACCACCGCTCGAAACCACCGCCGTGAATTGCCAATCGATACCGTCTCCGGCGAGTGGTCAGAGGGCCTCGGCGATTTCTATCAGGTCCTCATCAATTCCACCGACCTCGATCTCGACCTTGCCGAAGTCCAAAAACTCCGACCTCAAATCACCACCATTCTCCGCAAGCACTCCGCCAAATAAGAAACTCCAAACCATCAAAAAATGAGATCGCCGACACCCCGTAATATGGTGTATTCAGAGCGCGACTGCTCTTTGAGAACAACTCCCAGTTTACCCGATGAACAAACAAGTCCTCTACCATGCCGCTTGGGCCATCGTCGCCGTCACTTCCTTCGTCGTCGGCTCACAATTCTCCGCCGACAAGTCCGGTTCGACTGCCGGCTCTAAAGAGTCAAACTCCGGAGTCTCCATCCGCTCGGGTTCCAATGCCAACGATTCTGAATCAGAAGGAAATTCTTCCTCCGGTCGCAAGCGAACCGTGAGAACGCGCGGTGGATCGGATTCCGAAGACAGCGGTCCTCTTTCCGAAGCCGACATCACCGAGTTGGGCAAAGAATTTAAAACCGCCAAAGGCCCCATCGCCCGACGCCTCATCTTCGGTGAAATTCTCAAAGCCCTCACTCCCGAAAACGCCAAACAGATGCGGGAAAATATCGCCCACCTCTCACAGGACTCACCCGAGTTTCGCGAGTTTCACTATGCCTGGGGCTCCCTGGCCGGGAAGGTCGCCATCGACAACGGTGCCGAGACTCCCAAGCGGGACATGGCCTCCTCTCTCGCCGGATGGGCCGCTACCGACCCCGCCGCCGCAATGGAGTATTTCAGTTCACTTTCTGAAAATGCCAAAAACGGCGGCAACTACATGAAGTGGGGAGCCGTTTTCGGACTCGCCGATGCCGATCCCAATCTTGCTTCGGAATTCGCCGTCGAGCGATTTTCAGGCGGCGACAAGGAAGCGGGAAAAATGATTCATATTGCCGCCAATGCCGTCCTTCAGTCCGGCGATCCTGAAGAGGCCTCGGCCTGGGCCCAAAACATCCCCGAAGGGACTCTCCAGAACCAAGCCTACCAACGACTCGGAAGTGACTTTGCCAAAAAAGACCCTGCCGAAGCGGTCCAGTGGGCCAGCCAACTTCCAGATGGTGAAGGCAAAGATCACGCCATCGGATCCACCTTCCACACTTGGGCCGGACGGAGTCCCGAGCAAGCTGCCGAGGCCATCTCCAGCATCCCCGCCGACCAACGCGACTCGGCCCGCTACGGCTATGCCACCCGCGTCGTCCATGACAACCCGGCCATGGGAGTCGAATGGGCCGCCGCCATCAGCGACCCCCGGGATCGCAATAATGCCCTCGTTGACACCGGTCGAGTCTACATGAGGAAAGATCGCGAAGGAGCGACCCAATGGCTCCAAAACAGCGGCCTCTCCACCGAAGATCAAGCCCGCATCATTGGGAAAAAGAAATAGGCCCAATCACTTCTTCGCAGAGGAGGGTGATTCTCTGAACCTCCCGCCGGAGAACTTCACCACACCATGATTCGCCTCGGTGCTGACAGAGACATTTCCGGCACCGTCTCCCGCAACGCACCATGGGTCGGCCCGACGTTTACACCATCCGGCATCGCCCCAAATCCCGGAACGCTCTCAAAAGTAAACTGACCATTCCCGGTTACCTGAACACTCGTCACCACTTTCCCTGCGGGAGGATATTGATGCCCCTCGTGAGCCTAGGCTACCATTTCACCCAACAACATTGTCGTAATAATCGTCGTTCTAATGAATTCTGACGGAGGGACGGACGGACAAATCCGGTCATCGGTCAACCAATAACCGAAATAATGAGAGGATATCCTTTCCCCTTTTCACGCTTCTAAACACCATTTTAAGATTCTTTATTCGCGTATGGGCAAAACCCACCGCCCCATCCCTGGCCCCGCCGAATGGGCTTCCCCTCACTCCACCCTTCCCTTTTCTCCGATTTCCCCTTATCTCCCGCGCGCGAGGAGGCAAAATCATCCTTCACTCCTCACTTTTCACCATTCACAATTTTCCCGTGTCCGTCGAACTCACCCGTAATTTCTCCATCATCGCTCATATCGATCATGGCAAAACGACCCTGTCCGATCGGCTCATGGAGCACACCCAGACCATCACTCAACGGGAATCTCAGGCCCAACACCTCGACTCCATGGACCTCGAGCGGGAAAAAGGGATCACCATCAAATCCCATCCTGTCACCCTCTCTTTCAAATCCAAGGACGGCCAGACCTACAAGCTCAACCTCCTCGACACCCCCGGCCACGTTGACTTCTCCTACGAAGTCTCCCGCTCCCTCGCCGCTTGCGAGGGCGCCATCCTCATCATCGATGCCGCCCAGGGCGTGGAAGCTCAGACCATGGCCAACGTCAACCTCGCCATGGAGCAGGACCTCGCCATCGTCCCCGTCCTCAACAAAATCGACCTCCCCGCCGCCGATATCCCCCGCTGCCGCCAGCAGCTCGAAGACATCCTCGCCATCCCAGGCGATCACGCCATCCCCGCTTCCGCCAAACAAGGGATCGGTATCGAAGACATCCTTGAAGCCGTCGTCGAGCTCGTCCCTCCGCCGATCGAAAATCCCGACGGCCTCCTTCGCGCCTCCGTTTTCGATTCTCTCTATGATCAATTCCGCGGCGTTGTCTCCTACGTTCGTATCGTCTCCGGCGAGGTCAAGAAAGGCGATAAGATCAAGCTCTTCCACACTCCCACCAACTACGAGATCAAGGAGACCGGCATCTTCACTCCCAAGATGACCAAAACCAACGGACTCAAAACCGGGGACGTCGGTTACATCATCGCCAACATGAAGTCCTCCGCCGAAGTAAAAATCGGCGACACCATCACTCACAAGGACAAGCCCTGCCCTGAACCTCTCCCCGGCTTCAAGGAAATCCGCCCCATGGTTTTCTCGGGGATCTACCCCATCGACACCTCCGACTATGAGGCTCTCAAGGTCGCCATGGGCAAGCTCCAGATCAACGACGCCGCCTTTACCTTCCAAACCGAATCATCCACCGCACTCGGCTTTGGCTTCCGCTGCGGCTTCCTTGGCCTTCTCCACATGGAGATCATCCAGGAGCGCCTCCGCCGCGAGTTCGACATGGACGTCATCTCGACTTATCCCTCCGTGATCTACGAGGTCACGAAAACCAACGGCGAAGAACTCATCATCGATAACCCGTCCTACCTTCCCGAAGCCCAAATCATCGAAGAAATCAAAGAACCCATCGTGCGCATCTTTATCATGGTTCCCGGCGACTACATCGGCGACGTCATGAAGCTCATCATGGAAAAGCGCGGCGATCTTGAAAACACCGAGACCATCGACGAATTCCGCGTCATGCTTACCGCCACCGTTCCCCTCGCCGACATTCTCGTCGACTTCAACGACCGCCTCAAATCCATGACCAAAGGCTACGGCTCCATGGACTACGAACACGCCGGCTACCGCGCCGCCAATATGGTCAAAATGGACATGCTCATCGCCGGCGACCCTGTCGAAGCCTTCTCCACCATCGTCCACCGCGACAAAGCCGTCGGCCGAGGTCGCGAACTCGCCGCCAAGCTCAAGGAGGTCATTCCCACCCAGATGTTCGTCGTCGCCATTCAGGCCGCGATTGGAGGAAACATCATCGCGAGGGAGACCATCTCCGCGATGCGTAAAAACGTCACCGCCAAATGCTACGGCGGCGATATCTCCCGAAAGCGCAAGCTCCTCGAGAAACAGAAAAAAGGGAAAGCCAAGATGAAAGCCTTCGGCAAAGTCAACATCCCCCAGGACGCCTTCATCAAGGTGCTGAAGTCAGGAGACTGACAAGCCCCTGGCCCCTCACAACCCAAGCGCCCTCCGGCTCGCTTCGGTCGCTTTCAACTCAGCCATCACCTCGGCTTTCCAGGCCTTCAAGCCCAACTGTAATCGCTGCATTACCTCCGGGTTTTTCCCTGCGAGATTTTTCGACTCACCGGGGTCGGCGATAATGTCAAAAAGCTGCGGCGTCTTCTTTCCCTCGATCAACTTGTAGCGATGCTCCATCCACGCAGCTTCCTTGCCATCCTTGTTAAGAAATCCCAGAGGTTTCTTCCGCTCCGTTTTCTTGCCCGTCACAAAAGGCAACAAACTGACTCCGTCATAAGTTCGGCCATCTGGCAAATCCACGTCAAGCGCATCAAGAATAGTCGGAAAATAATCCGAGGTAAAACAGGGAGCTTCCACGGTCTTTGGCTCTTTGATCTTCTCCGGCCAGACCATCAAGCCCGGCACCCGGATCCCGCCTTCGTTGATCGACAATTTATAACCTTTCAGATCCTTGGCCGTCCCCACGTGTCTGGGAGATCCCTGTCTGGCTGGCCCGTTATCGGAACAAAACCACAGCATCGTGTTGTCTGCCGCTCCCATTGATTCCAGCTCGGCACGCAGACGGCCAATTTGTTCATCCATCGCGGTGAGACAGCCGTAGTAATGCTGCTCGTGCTCGGTCCGGTCCGAATACATCTCACGATACTTCGGACCACCCACCACGGGAGAATGGGGCGTGTGAAACCAGATCACGGTAAAGAAGGGCTTCTCGCCCTTCACCGCATTTCGAATGAAAGGCAAAGCCCGGTCCATGATGACACGGGAATCGTCACCCTTCGTATTCTCCGTTACCTTCTGCCCCGGCCCGGAAAAATAATCATTCCCGTAGGGCTTCCCGCTCGACGGCGAACCTCCTTTCTTGATCGGACCCGGATCGATCAATGGATCCCAAGTCGGCACCTTGGACTCAGTCACAAAACTAACATCCACATCGCGCTCCCACGGCGGGCAGTAGTATCGCGCCGGATCTTTGGCAAAAGTCCCCCAGCGCTTTTGATCGCCGGGCTCTTTGGACAAGGTTCCCAAATGCCACTTCCCAAAATGCCCTGTGGTATATCCCTGTTTTTTCAAAACCGAAGTAATCGAAACCTCGCTCGGCTCCAGCATCCCCTTCATCGCAAAGGTGATCCCATAGCGATAAGGATTTCGCCCCGTGTAACAACTTCCACGAGTCGGCGAACACATCGCCGCGCCGGCATAAAACCGCGTGAAGGTCACTCCCTCTGCATGCATTTGGTCAAGATGCGGAGTCTTCAAATATGGATGCCCGTTGTAGCCGACATCACCCCAACCCTGGTCATCGGTCATGCAAAAAATAATATTCGGGCGGTCCGCCCCGAGGGCGGCTTGCGAGAAGATCGTGATCAGCGAGAGAATCCTAGCGGCAAATTTCATCGATCGATAAAGTTCTATTTCTTTTTCTTGTTCCGGGAATGCGGAGCCTGCAGTCGATCCTTGTCGATCAACTCTCGATCATAAATCTCGCCAGGCCGGATTGGTTCGTGGGCCGCTTCGGCAAATCCAACAAGCTTCTTGAGAACCTCCGGGTGTTCCTTCGCAAGGTTCTCCTTCTCCTCGACCTCTCTCGAAAGGTCATAGAGCTGCCAGTCTCCTTTTTTCCCTTTGTAGGCTTTCCAGTTTTTCATCCTTACTGCGGTCTGGCCGACATACTCCCAATAGAGGTATTCATGATTCTTCTGTCCCGGCTCACCCATGAGAGTCGGCATTAGTGACAAGCCATCGGTCTTTGGACAAGTTGCTCCGCCCAGCTCCGCGAGAGTTGGCATGATGTCAGGGAAGTAGCACAGGTGATCCGTCTCCACGGCTTCTTTGATCATCCCCGGCCAGCGGACCAAAAAAGGCACTTTCAAGCCACCTTCGTAGAGTGATCCCTTCCCCGCCTTAAAACGCTCGCCGGTTTCCGGATTGAGATTCGGCCCGAAGAAACCATGCGGACGACCCTTCGTCGAAAAGTAAGCCTGCCCGCCATTGTCGCCACACAGAAAAAAGATTGTCTCCTGATCCAGATCCATCTCCTTCAGGGTCTCGATGATTTCCCCAATCTGCCGATCAATCATGTGCATGAATGCGGCATAGACCTTGGCGTCGTTTTTTGTTCTCTGACCTGCGGTCCACGGCTTGTCTTTGAACAACTTCCAGGACGGGTCATCTTGATCAATTCCCCACAATCCATGAGGCGGCGTCCAGGGCAAGTAGCAGAAAAAAGGCTTCTGTTTGTTCTTCCGAATGAACTTCATCGACTCTTTGAAAATCTCATCCTGGGCATGGGTTTTCCCTTCGTAAAAACTCGTTCCCTCGTTTCCCTCCAGAGGAACCTCCTTACTATTTCGAATAAGGTATTTCGGATAAAAAGTATGCGCATGCACCTGGTCGTAATACCCAAAGAACTCGTCAAAGCCGTGCTTCTCGGGAACACCCGAAGTTCCACGTCCGCCGATTCCCCACTTTCCAAATCCTCCCGTGGCATAACCTTCTTTCCTCAACATACTCGCCAGCGTTTCCTCCTCCTTGCGAATCGGCGCGAATCCATTGTTAGATCTCATCGAGGTATGGCCGGAATGCAAGCCCGTCAATAAGACGCACCTCGTTGGACCACACACCGGAGCCCCCGCATAGGCATTGGTGAACCTCATGCCATCCTTCGCAAATTGATCGATATTGGGGGTGATCAAATCCTTACTCCCCATATGGCCCGATTCAAAATACCCCCACTCATCGAGCATAAGATAAATAATATTGGGTTTCTTCTCCTTCGCCGAGACACTGGAAACCAATACTAGTGCCGATACCACGGCCAACACTGTGCGCTGCATGCAAACTTCTACGCAAAGATTCCCCCGATCTCACTCAAAAAGAATTTCTCCGTGAAGTGCTCACCAAAACGTCAAAAGGCTGCAATCGAACTTGGAGGACATCAGGCAGAATCTTGGCTTTGGAAAGCGCAGCTCTCCCACACCCAATTTAGAAAAACCCAAAATCCTGGGGCCCTAATCGATCTTCGGCGGTAATGTTGGAGGCCTTTCCGGCCCCGGCTTCGTCGGCGCCGGTGGAGGCTCTTTCTCTCTCCTGATTTCCACATCATCGATGCGGATGTAATAGGCGCCCATTCCCTTTACTTCCCAACCCGCCGAGACCCGGGCCTTATCGGTCACCCGACGCGCTTGCAGGTAGGTATTGAAGGAATTCGGATGCACGTGAAACATCAGCACCGATCTAATATTGCTGGAGAGCTTATAAACGATCTTCGCAAAGTTGCTGTCTTTCTCTTTTAGTTCTTCGAGAGAGGTTCCACCTTCCTTAAGGTCAGGCGACACCACGAGTTGCATTCTTGTCGAGACCGGATTAGCCACCAGTTTGACTTTCTGGTTTCGTGAGTTTTTAAAATCGAATTTCTCGTAATGTTTGAGAATCGGACCTGAACGATAAATATAGCGATCTGCACCCTGCCGCTTGATTCGTTCATTCGGAAAGTTTCGTTTCTCCTGCCTGAACTCATCCTCAAACATTTTCAGCGGCGTAAAAGGATCGATGAAATTCACCCGCTCATTGATGACCAGAGCGTGGTATATCTCCGCACTCTTCGGCACCGGACGACTCGCCGGAATCCCCACAACTGTCGGATCAACTTTCAGCACCGGAGTCTTATCCAAGAGCGCCTCAAGGCGTGCAATTTCATCCTGGATTCCCTTGGTCTTCTTCGCTTCATCATCCCGCTCTTTCCGCGACTTTTTCTCCAGCTTCTTCAGCTGTTCCAAATCTGCCAACAGCTCCTCATTGGTCTTCACGTTCTTCTCAAGCAAAGCCAACTGCCGTTTCTCGGCCTCCACGTCCTCCGGCTTCGGGGGCTCTTTCGTGAGCATCGTCTCCAGGATAATTTTATCCGATTCCAATTCCTTGGCTTTCTCTTCCGATGCTGCCACCTCCTCTTCAGTCGCCGGCAGAAGGCCTTCCAAAAACTGCACCACCTTCTGGCTCACATCAGCTTGCACAAGGAGGAGCACGAGAATGAGCACCGCCACCACATTGGTCAGCGCGTCCATGAGCGAGTCGAGATTAACTCCCTCGTCTGAACTGGATTTGCGTCTTCTTCCCATCGTTCCTAGCGCTTGAATAATGAAAGATCGATCTTCCCGTCATTGGGAATTGGAAGCTTTCCGGTTGAAAGTTTATATTTTAATTCCGCTGTCGCGGCGGCCCAGCGAAAGGCTTCGTTTCCTGATTTGCGAATGAGAAACAAGACCATGGAATCCTCGGTCTTCTTCACGCGGTCCAAATACTTGGCGTATACTCCACTCGTTTTGATGGCCGCCGTGGAGAGCTTCTTTTCGCCATCTTTCGCGTCACGCAAAACGATCCCGGTCGAGTTGCACTCTACGAAGAATAAATTTCGCGCGCCGCCTTGCCCCACTCCGCGAGGTTGCACCACCACCGACTCCTTCGGCTTGGGCGTTTCCTTGCGCTTCTTCAATTCAGCCTGCAGTTCTTCCAGGCGTTTCGCCAGCGGAGGCCGTTCTTTTTTCAAGGCCTCCACCTCTTTTTTCATATTTTCCACCTGCTTCTGCAACTGGGCGTCGGTCAACTTGGGATCCTTTGCTTTCTCGAGTTCCTTCAACTTCATCGTCAGGGCAATCCTGGCTTCCTTGATTTTCGCCATCGCGGACACCGTCGATTTATCCTGCTTCAACTTCTCATCCAGCTCGGCGATTTTCTTTTCCAATTCTTTGGCTTGAATCTGCAAATCCCGGTTCTTGGTCGCCCGGGCCATTTCCTCTTCGGTCCGACCGTTCTTCTCCATTTGTTGAACCTGCATCATCACGCTAATCATGAGCGTCAGAATCCCGATGAGGCATGCCAGGATGCTCATGAAGGGGAACAGGGAAACTCCCTGCGATGAATCTTTCGCTCGCCGCGCCACGCTTCTTATGATTTGGAAAAGAAGCCGCGCTTCTTCTTGGCTTCGTTCGGAATTTGCTTTTCACCCAGATCCTTCAACGCCCGGTTTATCGACTCAACCCCATGCGCAATATTTTGGAAAGTCAGCTCCAGTTGCGAATGCGACTTGATGAAGATGTCACTACTGGATTTCGACATTCTGGATACCGCATCCGTGAACGAGTCCTCAACAACCTTCTTGTGATCATCCAGGCGATCCTGCATCAACTCGCCCACATAAGTCATCTGGCGGGTCGATTCATTCAGGTTCACCAGGAATGTTTCATGCGCCCGGGCCAGGGATGTCACCAACTGCGGAATGCTATCTGCCTGCTGAATTAACTCGTCCCCGACCAAAGTCCGGCTGTCGTTGAGCTTCGGCAGGAGTTCCTCGACACAAAAAGCATCGATCATGGTGAGTGTTTCATCTTCTTTCTTCTGCACCGCAGCCAGAGGGAAGCTCATCAAGATGCTCAGAACCAAGCCCAGCAAAGTCGTATCAAAGGCGGTGCCCAGGCCGCTGGTCAAACTGTTGATCGAGGACTTCAAGGCTTCGGGGTCGGCATTGTCACCCATCGCCAGCGATCCCACCGCCACCGACAAACCAATCACCGTTCCGATGAATCCCAAAATCGGAATGGCCCAAAGAAAGACTCTCACCAAAGAATACGACCCGCTCGATCGGTTCGCATCGATGTCCGACTGCGTATTTAAATAGGCCCCCACCTCTCCGTTGTTCGTCCGGGATTCAAAGAGCTCCAGGGCCTTACGAATCCGATTCACAATAAGACTGTCTCTCAAGGTCAGCGGCACCCGGTAAATATTATCGATAAACTCCCCGACATTCCCCGCATGGATTTCTTTCCCCAAATGATCCGGGAAGAGATTCAGCAAAACAGCCTGGGACTGCGACTGGTTTTTCTTCCACTTCATCACCAAAATCACAATCCCCCAGCAAAAGAGAAAGGTCTCTGTCCAGTTCACCCAACCTCGATCCAGAAACAACTCACCCAAGCGCGTTGACTTGAAAGGGAACATCAAGAAGAGAAACAAGATCGAGATCCCCGCTCCGATAAGCAGGCTCTTCCCAAAGCTCACATTAGCGTGATCACCTTCTTCCCACCCTGTGCGCTCGGGATTCTTCGACGCGCCACCGCCAGATGATGCGATTTCATTGGGCACCGCGAAGCGGCTTTGACAAGCGGGGCATTGCACCTGCTGACCGAGGTGCTCCTCGGTCACACTCAGTGCAGTCGAACATTTGGGACAAGATATTTGCATGGGGTTGAAAAATTGAATCGGCTCAACTTTCTATCGAGAGATCCAAGACTAGCCAAGAGAGATTCTTCAAATCATGTTTCACGAGAAATCATGTTTTAAGTTCCGATTTGTCTATTTAACACAATTTCGGTAGCCTGCCACCAGATGCGAGTAGTGGCAAACTCTCTCAAACGCTCAATCCAGGGAGTGCTCATTTCTGGTATTCTCTCCACCGCCCCAAGCCCGGCACAAACCGTCGCGAGGCAGTGGAACGCAGAAAATCTTGCCGCAATCCGAATCGACTTCCCCGCTCCCACTGTCCACGCGCGGAATCTCTTCCACCTCTCGGTTGCCATGTGGGATGCCTGGGCCGCCTATGATCCGGCCATGATTGGCTATCTTCACAACGAAACCGCCACCATTCCAGTTAGCCACACCTTGGCCCAGGCCCGTGATGAAGCCATCAGCTTCGCCGCCTTTCGAGTGCTCAAACAGCGCTACGCCTTTTCGATCAACTCGGCCACCACGCTGGCCGCTCTCGACGACCGCATGATCGCTTTGGGATACAATATCGCAAATACTTCCACCGTCGGGAGCACTCCTGACGCCGTCGGAAATCGGATCGCGGCCTCGATCATCAATCACGGAACATCCGACGGCGCCAACGAAAGCGCCGACCCCGGCTACACCGACATCACCGGTTATGCGGCGATAAACGACCCGCTCGTTCTGGAGAGCAACGACACCATCGCCGGCTTCCCCTTGGGATGGGTCGACCTCAATCGTTGGCAGCCTCTGGCCTTCAGCCGCGCGGAAACTCAAAACGGTTTCGAGGCCAGAAGCATCCAAGCCTTCGTCAGCCCGCATTGGGGAAGCGTGAAGGGATTCGGACTCTTCACTGCCGACCTGAATGTAAACTCCCTTTATTTTGATCCCGGTGCCCCTCCCTATCTCGGTGGAACCGGTGACCTTGACTACAAAAACAACGCCGTCGAAATCCTGCAATACTCGGCCCTTCTGGATCCCGCTGACACCACGACCATCAACCTCTCACCCTCAGCCCGCGGCAACAACACGCTCGGACAAAATGACGGCACCGGCCATCCGGTCAACCCAACAACCGGAATACCCTACCCTGACAATATCGTTCTCCACGCTGACTACGGACGCTGCGTCGCCGAGTTTTGGGCAGATGGCCCGGACTCGGAAACCCCTCCCGGGCATTGGAATATCCTCGCCAACGAAATTACCGACGACATCATCGCCGATCCATCTTTGGACCTGAAAATTGCCAATACCGGCCCCGTTTTGGACACTTTGGAATGGGAGCTCAAACTCTACCTTGTTCTCAACGCCGCCCTTCACAACACCGCCGTCGCAGTCTGGGGCGTCAAAGAACACTACGACTACGTTCGACCTGTCTCAGCCATTCGCTATCTCGGCCGCACCGGAGATCTGCCATTGACTCCGGGTTTGGTGGAAGAGATTACACCGGCAACCATCGCGAGCTACCACAGCCATCTTTCCGACCACTCCGGAAAAATCGCCGTGAACACCTGGCCCGGTGAACCAGCCGATCCCGTGACTCAATCCGGAGGACGCGCCTGGATTCTCGCTGAAGAATGGCTTCCCTATCAACGCGATACCTTCGTCACCCCCGCCTTCGCCGGATACGTCTCCGGACACTCCGGATTTAGCCGGGCCGCCGCCGAGGTGCTGACTCTGATGACCGGCTCTCCCTATTTTCCAGGCGGCCTTTCCTCCCACACCATACTCGCAGGCGGACTCTTTTTCGAAAACGGGCCTACGGTCGATCTCACCTTGCAATGGGCCACCTATTATGACGCCGCAGATGAAGCCGGAGAATCCCGCCTCTATGGTGGCATTCATGTTTCTCCCGACGATGGTCCCGGCCGCATCATGGGGTCGCTGATCGGCCAATCTGCCTTCACTTACGCGCAAAAATTCTGGGACGGCTCTGTTCTTCAACTGTCAACCGTTGACCTTGGGGAAACCGGAGAACTCACCTACCACTCCATCCCGGGATACCACTACACTCTCGAAAGCGGCACCCACCCGGATTCCTTCCCTACCATTGAGGCCACTCCAGGAATCGCCACCGGACACGAAAACACCATCACCGTCCCCACTACCGATCCCGCCCGCTTCTTTCGCTTCAAAATCACCGGACCTTAAAACAATCACTCCATGAAACTCCTCCTGGCCCTCCTCACCCTGCTTGGTGTTTCCCTTTTCTTCGCCCAAAATCCTCCCGAGAAAAATCCCGGTCTCACCCTCCGGCGCGATGGCCATTGGCTCGTCATCGAGGGCAAACATCTCCCCGACGGCGAGCTCCGCATCAACTACCTCGAGGCCTACTGCCGCGCCAACTCCACCGATGCCGATTGGGTCAAGCACACCGTCATTAATCACAAGTGCGAGCTCATCTCCCTGAGCAATGACCGCAAAACGATGAAGCTCCGCGACACCCTCACCGACGGCGTCATTGTCGATCACACCATCACTGCCGGAACCGACGAGGTCACTTTTCAACTCACCGCCCACAATCCCACCTCGAAACGCTCCGAAGCCCACTGGGCGCAACCGTGCGTGCGGCTTGGCGAGTTCACCGGCTCCGAACACGGCACCGATCTCAGCAAAGGCGATATCGAAGACTACGTCCCCAAGTGCTTCATCTTCGTTGACGACAAACTCACCCGTATGCCCACTCCGCAATGGGCCACCGAAGCCCGCTACATTCCCGGCCAGGTTTGGTGTCCCAAAGACGTCCCCCGTACCGACGTCAATCCCCGCCCGCTCAGCGAACTGGTCCCCAGCAACGGGCTCATCGGCTGCGTCAGCGGCAACAAAAAACTACTCTTCGCCACTGCCTGGGAACCCTACCAAGAACTCTTTCAGGGCGTCGCCCGCTGCCTCCACTCCGATTTCCGCCTCGGCGGCCTCAAGCCCAACGAGACCAAAAAGATCAAAGGCAAAATCTACCTCATGGAAAATGATACTGCCGCCCTCCAAAAACGCTACGCCCAAGATTTCCCTGAGCACTAAGCTTCCCCGCCATTGGCGAGGGAGCTCTCAGCTCAGAGTCATCGTCGAATTCCCCTTGCACCTTTCCTTCCCCTTCTCCATAGCGTCTCCATGAATTTCACCAACGTCACCGCCGAGGCTAAAGCCAATATCTATTTCGATGGAAAAGTCATCTCCCATTCCATCATCATGCCCGACGGCAGCAAGAAAACACTCGGCGTGATCCTCCCCGGCTCCTACCACTTCGGCACCGAAGCCGCCGAACGCATGGACATTGTCGGCGGCTCCTGCGAAGTCGTCCTAGATGGCTCGGAGGATCGCCAGTCAATCCAAAGCGACTCCTTCTTCGACGTTCCCGCCGACTCCGGTTTCACCATCGAAGTCACCGACGACGCCTGCCACTACGTCTGCTCATTTCTTTCCTAACGTAGCGGCGAATTCCATCCGCCAAACCAATTAAAACCATCTCTTCTTTCATTGCCACACCGCCCCTCAAAGGTAAAGCTGGTCAGCAATGAATCTCGAAGATCTACCCAAGGCCCTCCACCACGAAGGCCGGCTCTCCCGACGCCTCTTTCTCGCCTACGCCGCTTCACTCTCATCGATCCCACTCCTGAGCCGCTACGCTTCTGCCGCTCCAGCTCACTCCTTCACCAGCGATCCCTTCACTTTTGGCGTCGCCTCCGGGGATCCCGACCACGAAAGCGTCATTCTCTGGACCCGTCTCGCACCCAAGCCGCTCGAACCCGGCGGCGGCATGCCCAAGGCTCCCGTCGAAGTGTATTGGGAAATTGCCGAAGACAGTTCCTTCAAAAAAATCGTCCAGTCCGGTAAGATCAACGCCACACCGGAACTTGGCCACTCCGTCCACATCGAACCCCGCGGCCTCAAGCCCGACCATTGGTATTCCTACCGCTTCAAATCCGGCGACGCCACCAGCCCAATCGGTCGCACCCGCACCATGCCCGCGCCCGACGCCTCTCCTGACAAACTTCGCTTTGCCGTCACATCCTGCCAAAACTTCGAGGCCGGACTCTTCACTGCCTACCAACAAATGGCAAAAGACAAGCCCGACTTGGTCTTCCATCTCGGCGACTACATTTACGAATATGCCTCCGGTCGAAATGGCAAGGTCCGCACCCACCTCGGCCCCGAAATCGAATCACTCGACCAATACCGAATCCGCTACGCACAATACAGAGGCGACAAAGATCTCCAGGCCATGCACGCCGCCTGCCCGTGGTTCGTCACCTGGGACGATCACGAATTCGACAACAACTGCGCCGCCGACATTTCCGAACAGAAGAATGTCGACACAGCCAAATTCCTAATCCGCCGCGCCAATGCCTATCAGGCCTACTACGAGATGATGCCCCTGCGCACTTCCTCGCTTCCCGTCGGCCCCAACATGACGCTCTACCGCAAAGGAAGCTTCGGAACCCTCGCAGAATTCTTTATTCTCGACACCCGCCAATACCGCAGCGACCAGCCGAACAACGACCGGAAAAGTCCTCTCAACGCCGCCGCCACCAACCCGCGCAACACCCTTCTCGGCGAGACCCAGCGCAAGTGGCTTTTTGATTCCATGAGCGCGTCGAAGGGAACCTGGAACATCCTCGCCCAACAAGTCATGATGGCACTCGCCGACCGCTCCAGCGCCAAAGCACCCGCCAACTATTCCATGGACCAATGGCCCGGCTACGCCCACGAACGAGCCGCCCTCCTGAAGTACGTTCGCGATCACAAAATCACCAACCCCGTCGTCCTCACCGGCGACATCCACTCCAACTGGGCCAACGAACTTCGCATCGATGACTTCAAGCAGGAGCAAGCGATCATCGCTACTGAATTTGTCACTACCTCCCTCTCCAGCGGCGGCAATGGCTCACCCACAATCAAGGGACTTGACGAATACCTTGGCCGTAATCCCTGCACCAAATTCCACAACCGCGAGCGCGGCTACATCATGTGCGAAGCCACTCCGAAGGCCTACACTGCAGACTACAAAGTCATCGATGAAGTCCTCAAACCAGGCGGGAAAACCACCTCACGCGCCAAGTTCACCGTCGAAGCCGGCACGCCGAGGATTCACAAGGCATGAGGGATACTCAGTAATGTGACCGCAAAAAAGTCTTTCGAGAGGAATTCCCGCTTGTTGACGGCTACTTTCTTCTTTTCTCGTCTCACTCATCGGGCCGATTCTCATCCATGGTCCATAGTCAGGTCATCCTGATTCTTGCCGAGGATCAAAGCAGTAGCAGCCGATCTCAATCTGGAAAATTTCTAGGACCCGAAACCCGTAGAATTCCGATCACCAATCCACGCTTCTCGCCGAAGACATTTGCGATTTCTGTAAGATGACCGGCTGTTTCGAAGCCCAGCTTTTCGTTGATGCGTTTCGAGGCTTCGTTGTGATCAAAATAGAAACTTAGTAAGTTCTCCACCCCCAGCCGGGGACATTCCGTAATCATCTTTTCTTTTAACAAGGTCCCCAAGCCCTTTCCCTGGGCGTCCGCCGAGAGATAAGTACTAATCTCCGCCGTCTTGTCATATGCCGGACGGTCCCCGTAGAATGACCGTAAGTAGACACAGCCCAGAATCTCCCCATCCTCCTCCGCCACCCAGCACGGTCGTCTTCCCGGATCGAAACCCCGGAACCATGCCCTTCGTGACTCCACCGTGATCGGCTTCAAATCCGCCGTCGCCGCCCCACCCGGGATCGACTCATTATAGATCCCCACAATCGCCGGCAAATCCGCCTCAGTCGCATCCCGAATAATCACAACCACAGGCTACCAACTCATCACCCCCCATCCAGAGTTTTGTTCATTCCTATGGAGCTTGGATAGCATGCCCTTTGAGTGCTTTAGTCCGAGCGGCCTCCCCAAGCAAATCTGTGTGCATCTGCGAAATCTGCGGATAAACTCTCCTCACGTGCCGCTCACCTTCCATCCCCGTTCCCTCTCACTCCCAAAGTTGGGAATGAAACTCGATCCCCATCGAGCCTGCCCTTTCGCCTTCGTCTCCCACGGACATGCCGACCACTTCGCCCGACACGAAAAAATCCTCTGCTCCGTTCCCACCGGTCACATTCTCCGCAAGCGCTACTCCGTCGCCAAAGACCGACTCCTTCTCCTCGACTGGGACGACCAAATCACCATCGATGGACACCACATCCAACTCTTCCCCGCCGGGCACATCACCGGCTCCGCCATGATCCGCATCGAACACGATAGCGAATCCCTCCTCTACACCGGTGATTTCAAAACGCGCGATTCCTTCACCGCCGAGTCCCCCGTCTTCCCTCATGCCGACATCCTCGCCATGGAAACCACCTTCGGCCTCCCGCACTTCGTCTTCCCACCCACCGAAAAAATCCACACCAACATTCTCACCTTCGCCAAGGAAGGACTCGAACTCGACGAGACGCCCATTTTCTACGCTTATTCTCTCGGCAAAGCCCAGGAAGTCTACGCCATCCTCACCCGCGCCAAGCTCCCCGTCGTCCTCAACAAGTCGGTCTACGAAATGACCCAAGCCGTCCGCGAAACCGGCATCGATCTTCCCGAACCCACTCCCCTCGGTGAGGCCATCCCACCCGGCACCATCGTCATCGCACCGCCCAACTTCGGCAAAACTCCCCTCGTCAAAAATCTCAAGGCCAAACGCACCGCCATGCTCACTGGCTGGGCCCTAACCTCCGGGGCGCAATTCCGCTACCGCGTCGACACCCTCTTTCCTCTCTCCGACCACGCCGACTTTCCGGGCCTCCTCGAAGCCGTCGAAAAAGTCTCCCCCAAACTCATCTACACCCTCCACGGCAGCACCCGCGAATTTGCTACCGAACTCCGCGCCCGCGGCCACGACGCTTGGTCCATTTACGGCAACGACCAGCTCGAGCTCTTTGGAAAAGAGGAGCTACCAAATTTTGCTGAAGGTCGCTAAGATCATATCGTTGGTAAAACATCACGATAAAGGCTTGGCGCTTGGAATCCGCCGCCACGTTCTCTACAAACAACCATTGAACGTGAAATTCCTCAGCCCCCTGCTCCTTCTATTCGTCGCCAATCTTCCGGGCGCGGAAGAAGTGACGAATGGCTTCAGGGTTGAGATAAACGAAACAGCCGAAGACCCCGCTTCGCCCACTTTTGATATTCATCCCGGTAATAATCGAGTTCGCTATCGACTAAATGGATTGGATTCCAAGTGGGTCGAGAATGCCGATGAGATGAACCTGGTGGTGCGCTTTCTCACTACAAATGGAAATCACCTTAAACGCCTGGCGTTTGGAGTAAGTGGCCAGAGCCCCGGCTGGAATGGTGATCCCAACTCCTCTTCTCTCATTGCCCGGGAGACCACCGTCGCAATTCCTCCCGACACCACTGAAATTCAGTTTCTGATCACCTCATCCGGTTCACCTCAGGCATTGGGAATTTACCTCGTCAAGGATCTCAAAGTGACGCAACGCAAGGGCGGAGAAGAAGAGGCGCTCATGATCAACGGCATGTCTCCCAAATGGAAACGCCCCCTCTGGAATCAATCGGGGACTCATCCTTCCATGGCCTTGAAGGGCGCCGACTTCCCCCGTTCGCTCTTTGTGCTCGACACCGATCTTTCATCCCACGCCGACTGGGGCTCCGAGCCCATTTCCGTTGACGGTGACAATCTCACTATTTCCTGGAGCGAAGCTTACAGCATCGGTGCCGGAAAACATCGAGCCGTTGATTATGAAAGACTCCCTCCAGGTACTTACTCACTCGAAGTTGAGGAACTTCAGATCAATGGTATCCCAACTGGCAGAATCCAATCGGTAACAATTAATGTCCCGAGGCCCCTTCTCCATTCCTGGTGGTTCTGGTTACTCTGCTTGGCAGCTCTGGCTTTGGCGATCTATCTCTTCATCCGCTCGCAAGTAAATCGCCGCGTCCGCCGGGCCGTCCGTCACACACGCTTGATCGAAGATGAACGCCTTCGCATTGCCATGGATCTCCACGATGACATCGGCACGCGGCTTTCCCAAATCTCGCTCGCTGGCTCTCATGCCGAAATGAAATCGAATGACCCGGACTCCAAGGAATCGTTTCAGCAAATCACCCGGCTCACCGGTGACCTCGCCGCCAGCCTTTCGGAGACAGTCTGGATGCTCAGCCCGAAAAACAACGATCTCGAATCCCTCATTATCTTCCTCAGCCGCATCGCCAGTGAACTCTGCCGGGCGGGCGAATTCCGCTGCCGTATCGACGCTGATCCCATCGACGAAGAGATCAAAATTACACAGGAATTCCGCCACCACTTTGTTCTCTCCGCCAAAGAAGCCCTTAATAATGCCCTCAAGCATTCAGGCGGTAGTGAGATCCGCCTTGTCATCGAATTGAACGAAGGCGTCCTCACCGTCACGGTTTCCGACGATGGCGAGGGATTTGATGACGCAAAGGTAGTCTCTGGCAACGGGCTCAAAAGTCTCGAAAAACGTATGACCGATCTCAACGGCTCCCTCTCATTGAAACGCCTCACTTCAGGTGGAACTACCATTTTGATGAAAGCTCCGCTC
>NHEN01000063.1 GCA_002172625.1 Verrucomicrobiaceae bacterium TMED86
GAAATGCTCGTCGTCCGCGACGCGCTCGGTCGCCTGGCAGACGCCGGTATTGTCATGGGGAACCAATCCGTCCTTCTCAAGGGAATCAACGACACCGTCGAGATCCAAAAGGAACTCGTCCAAAAGCTCCTCATGTGCCGCGTTCGTCCCTACTACCTCTATCAGGGCGACCTCATCCAGGGCACCGCCCACCTCCGCACCAGCATGGCCGAAGGCATCGGGATCATCGAAGGCCTCCGCGGTCACACCTCCGGCTACGCCATCCCCCAATTCGTCGTCGACGGCCCCGGCGGCGGCGGAAAAATCCCCCTCAACCCGCAATACATCGTCGAACAAAACGACGAACGCACCGTCCTCAGGAATTACGAAGGGAAAGAGTTCATCTACCCCGAGGCCTCAAAAATATCCAATAGCCTCGCCCACTAAATAGGGATTATCTTTTCTTCGCCTTGTGAATCTTCGGATTCCCTTTCTTAGAAAATGGTTCCGGGTCGACATCAAACCATGACGATTTTTCAATCCGTTCCTTGTTGTAAGGCGGCGCAAAAATGTCGACCAATTGGGTTGTCTCATGGGCCTGGAGCCAGTGAATATTTCGCTTTTTCGACGTCAGCGATGAGACGACACCCTTCTTTAAGAAGTCATGATTCGTCTCTTCCAGAAGAACGTGATCCTTCTCCATTTTATCTGGAAGAAGATCGTAGTTCTTCGTTTCAATCTTCCCGGAAGCGCAAAGAATTACTCCGGTCATCTCGGGATGATTATGATGAGGAATTGCTTCCTCTTTTTCAAACTGCAAGAGCGTGACATGAAAATCACGTTGCTTCTCGAGCGGCTCGAAATCCACCCGCTTATTTCCGAGACCACGATGGGCTTTTTTAAACGCTTTGAGCAAATGCTCATCCTTAAGATTCAACCGTGAACAAAGCAGCGATGCTCTCGCCACATAGGCCGCCTCATTCCAATCATCGAGATGCTGGCGCGAGGCCTCTTTCTCCACCGCCTCCAAAAAAGCATCCCAATTGATCGGCTGCTTTTCAGCCAAGCGCCCATTGCAGGCATTGGCCCGCGTCGCGAGCGCATTTAACCCCGGCAAAGCCATGGTCAGCCCAAGAAAGCCCGGCAAGGAAGTCCGAATAAAGTGACGGCGGTCATATTCATCCATTCGCGAACTCTTCCACAATCGGCCGCCAAAACAAGCCCAGACCTGATTGACGCTTTGTCAAATTTAGAAATTCTCTCCACCCGATGCCCCCTCACTGGAGCCAAGAGAAGGCAAATCCACCGCCGGAGAAACCCAAGCCAAACCATCTCCGACACTTGCACCAAGCCTTCCCCATGCTATAGCCCACCCCGATGAACGCCGGTTCTCCTCGGGAACTGTGGCGGGGGTCCGCCCTGTCCACATGGGACCGCATGCCCAAATCCCCCGGTTCGAAACCGCTTCCGCTCGGGACTTGCAACCAAGCCGCGCAAGGGTTTCTCATCGCCGCTCTTCTCTCCAAGGAACACCCCGGTCGGGTCTGGGTCTTTTGTCCGCATGCCCGACGACGTGACCAACTCGCCGAGGAATTCGCTTTTTGGAAATCACCCGTCCTCAACCTCGCTGATCCCACTGTGATCGTGGAAGACGAATTGGTCGATCCCGACCGCGAGGCCGAGCGCATTTCCACCATCAATCGCATCTCCCGCTCACCGGGAAAACCAGTCCTCCTCTCGCGAGCCTCCTGGCAGGCTTTGGCTCCAGCTCGTGATATCCTCGACAAAAAAGAACTCACCTTGATCGTGGGACAAGAGATCTCTCCTGAAGACCTCATCACATGGCTCGAAGAACGAGACTACGAAGAATATCCTCAGATTTTCCAACGCGGCCAGTTCGCCCGACGCGGCGGCATCCTTGATTTCTATCCACCCCAAAGCACCAGCCCGATCAGGGTGGAGTTCTTCGGCGACGAAATTGAATCCCTCCGCGAATTCAGTGTGGAAAGTCAAACCACGACCCGGAAGCTCGACACTTTCGAACTGGGAAGCCGCGACCTCTCACTCGTTGAACCGCTCTCCAATTGGTTCGAAGAAGGCGACCTCCTCATCGCCATCGACGAAGACGACGTCGAGATTGCCGACATCCTCATCAGCGATGGCCCCAACGAACACTGGAACGCCAATCTCTATCCCTCGCCTGCCGCGGGATTCGAAGCCGGAGACTTTGTCATCGCAGACTCCAGCCGAAACCTCTTCCTCGAGCAACTCTCCGACTGGCTCAAGCAAGGTTGGGAAATCGGGCTGGTCTCGCCATCAAAAGCGGAACGCCATCGCTTCCTCGAAATCCTGGAGCGGGACGAATCCGACTTCACCTTCACCGAAGGTCGCCTTGCCAAAGGCTTTGTCGCGCCCGAACAGAAACTCGTCGTCCTATCCACTCTCGAAATTTTCGGCCGTCAACATCTTCCCGGCACCAAAGGTCGCGAGTCCTTAGCCCATCAACGCACCGCAGCCGCCATCACCGGCGTGCACGAGCTCAATCAAGGAGAGTTCGTGGTGCACGCCGACTACGGCATTGGCGAATTCATCGGCCTCATTGAAAGCGACGAGGGCGACGAAGAACTCGGCATCAAGTACGACGGAGGCTCGACCTTGCACGTCCCCATCGATCAGAGCCATCTCGTTGCTCGCTACGTCGGCATCGGCGGCGGCAAACCCCGCCTGAACAAGCTCGGCGACAAGCGTTGGAAAAAAGCCCGCAAGGTTGCCGAAGCCGCCGTCCTTGATTACGCCGCGCAACTTCTCCGCCTCCAGGCCGAACGCGAATCCAAAGGCGGCTACGGCCACGCTCCCGACGGACAATGGATGCAAGAATTCGAAGCGTCCTTCCCTTTCACCGAAACACCCGATCAACGCAAGGCCATCGAGGCCACCAAGATTGACATGGAATCGCCCCGCCCCATGGATCGCCTCATCTGCGGTGACGTGGGATTTGGAAAAACCGAGATCGCGATTCGCGCGGCGTTCAAAGCCGTCACCGGCGGAAAGCAAGTCGCCATCCTCGCGCCCACCACCGTGCTCGCGGAACAACACGTTCGGACTTTCCGCTCACGAATGAGCGATTACCCCGTTCGAATTGAACTCCTGAGCCGCCTTCAAACCCCCGCCGAAGCACGCGAGATTCTCGAAGGCGTTCGCGATGGCAACGTCGACATCCTCATCGGCACACACCGCCTCCTTTCGGCCGGGGTGGAATACAAAAAAATCGGACTTCTTGTCGTCGATGAGGAACAACGTTTCGGCGTTCGCCACAAAGAAATCCTCAAGGAACGCTTCCGCCTCATCGACGTTCTCACCCTCTCTGCCACGCCAATTCCGCGCACTTTGTACCTCTCGCTGATGGGCGCGCGCGACATGTCCACGATTGACACGCCTCCGCCCAACCGACTCCCGGTGCAAACCTCGATCTGCGCCTACGACGAACGGCTCATCCGCAATGCCATTCGACGTGAACTGACCCGCGGCGGTCAGGTGTTCTTCCTCCACAACCGCGTGGCGACCATCGAGGACATGCAGACCAGGATTGAGAAACTTGTCCCTGAGGCTCGTGTCGTCGTCGGCCATGGCCAGATGGACAAAGACGACCTCGAAAAAGTGATGCATCAATTCGTGGACGGAAAAGCCGACGTCCTTCTCGCCACCACCATCATCGAGAGCGGAATCGACATCCCCAACGCCAACACCATCCTCATCGACCGTGCCGACCGCTTTGGACTTGCAGACCTTTACCAGCTCCGAGGTCGGGTGGGCCGGGCCGACCGCCGCGCCTACGCCCTCCTTTTGCTCCCTGGCGAACTCATCGCAGGAGGCGACGCCCGAAAGCGCCTCAGCGCGATCAAACAATACACCGAACTGGGCTCCGGTTTCAAAATCGCCATGCGCGATCTGGAAATTCGCGGCGCCGGGAGCCTCCTCGGAACCAAGCAATCCGGCCATATTACCGCAGTCGGCTTTGAACTCTACTGCCAGCTCCTCCAGCAATCGATCGAGTCTCTAAATGGCAAGAATCCCATGCAACGCGCTGATGCCCAGTTGCGAATCGATTTCGTGGTCTTCGCCGAGAGCAGCTGGAGCAACGAAAAAGGCAAACTCCCTGCCTTTTTTCCCCGATTTTACGGTCCGAACTCCGAATTGCGCGTTGCGGCCTATCGCCAAATGGCCTCGGCCCGCACCGAAAAGGAGCTCAATGCGATCTCCAGGGACTGGCGGGACCGCTTTGGACGCTTCCCAAAGCCCATCGTCCACCTCATCGAAACCAACCGCCTCCGTATCATCGCGTCGGCCAAAGGAGTGCAAATCGTCGAAATTCACAATGACCGATTGAAGCTCCAGCGAAACGGAGACTATATTCTGCCACCGGGAGGAAAGTTTCCCCGCTTGAGTTCCAAAAAACCGGCTGATAAACTCCTCGAAGCAGTACAACTCCTGAAATCTCTCTAGTCTCTCACTCCATGAAATCCGTTCTTCTTTTTCTCGCCGCGATTGCGCTGATTCTCCCCGCTTCTCAGGCCGCCCAACCCATCAATGGAATCGCCGCCAAGGTGAATGGCGAAATCATTACTCTCAATGAACTGATGATCAAAGTCGCTCCGATGCAGTCCGTGCTCATGTCGCAAAATCCGCGACGAGGCCCCAACTACGACCGGAAACTTAAACAGCTGATGGAACAGATGCTCGATGAACTCATCGACCGCACCATCATCTACAGCATGCATAAGCAGAACCTGCAAAACCTCCCCGACCATGCTGTTGAGGAGGAGATCGAAAAAATCATTCGCAACGTTTACGCAGGCGATCGCAGTCGCTTCAAAGCCTACCTCAGAGCCACCAACCTCACCCGAGCTCAATTCAAAGAGCAACAACGGAAGGAACTTCTCGTTTCCATCATTCGATCCCAGAACTTCGGCGAAGTCCTCCCACCCTCCGGAAAGGAAATGAGCATCGAATACGATTCCTGGGCCAAAGCCAACCGCGACCGACAGAAAGATGTCGGCACCTACAAGAGGATCTACATTCTCAAAACCGAAGGCGACGTAAACAAGGAACGCCTCAAACTCACCGAAGATCTCATGCAGCAACTCAAGGCCGGAGCAAATTTTGCAGAACTTGCCAAGGAACATTCGGGTGACTCCCGTGCCAGCAAGGGCGGACTTTGGGAGGATATTCCCCGAACGGATCTGCAGCACGAATTCGGCTACGCTATTTTCGAAACCGAAAGTAAAGAGATGCTCGGGCCTCTCGAAGATCAATACGGTTACAACATCATTCAGATCATCGACCGTAAGCTCGGGCCCACCAAACCCCTCTCTGAAGTCCGTGATCTCATCAAACAACGCGTTGAAGGGCAGAAAAAGCGCCTCAACTTCGAGAAATGGATGAAAAAGCTTCGCGCTCGCGTTCCCGTCGAAAAAATGATCTAACAGGTCATGCAGACAGCGGTATACGCCGGCAGCTTTGATCCACCTACCAACGGTCATCTCTGGATGATCAAGCAAGGCCTCGAACTTTTCGACCGCCTGGTCGTCTCAATCGGGCAGAACCCGAACAAAAGCTACACCTTCACCACCGAGGAACGTCTCGAGCTTTTGAGGGAATCCATCCCCTCCTGCGACCGCCTCACGTTTACCCACTTCGACAACCGTTATCTTGTCGACTACGCCCGGGAAATGGACGCGCAATTCATCCTTCGCGGAATCCGTTCGCCCCACGACTACGAATACGAACGCGTCATGCGCCACATTAATGGCGACATGGCTCCCGAGATCAATACGGTCTTCCTGATGCCGCCACGCGACAAGGCGGAGCTTTCCTCCAGCATGGTGATGGGGTTAATCGGTCCTGAAGGCTGGGAAGAATCCGTGCATCGATATGTCCCCGGCCCCGTCTTCGAGGCACTCAAAGAAAAACGTCAATCGACTCACTCATGACTACTCTCGCCATCGCTCTCGGAGCCTTCGTTCTCTACCTGGTCGCCTACCACACCTATGGCAAATGGCTCGCAGCGAAGCTCTTCAAACTCGACCCAAAGGCCAAGGTTCCCTCCATTGAACAAGAGGACGGCAATGACTTCGTTCCTACCGAAAAGAAGATTATCTTCGGTCACCACTTCACCTCGATCGCTGGCACCGGTCCCATCGTCGGCCCTGCACTCGCGGTCATTTGGGGATGGGTGCCCGCTCTTATCTGGGTCCTCTTTGGCTCCATCCTGATTGGTGCCGTCCACGACTTCGGCGCTCTCGTCGTCTCACTCAGAAACCGCGGACAAACCGTCGGCGATATCGCAGGCCGCGTCATCACCAAGCGCACCCGCATTCTCTTTCTGACGATTCTCTTCCTAGCCCTCACCATCGTGCTGGCCATTTTCGGACTCGTGATCGCGGCCGTCTTCAAGATGTATCCGCAGGCCATCTTCCCATGCCTCGTGCAAATCCCCCTCGCCATTGTTATTGGCATGACCCTTCACCGCAAAGGCGTCAATCTCCTCATCCCCTCCCTTCTCACTCTCGCCTTGATGTATCTCTCGGTCGTCTTCGGCAATTCCGGATTCCTCCACGACTTCAATCAATCCATGGCCAAGCTTTCCATTCTCGAGTGGGTCATGATCCTCCTCGCCTACTCCTACGTGGCCTCCGTTCTCCCGGTCTGGACCCTCCTCCAACCACGCGACTACATCAACAGCCTCCAACTTCTTACCAGCCTTGGCCTCGTGATGATTGGTCTCGTCGTCGCCGGCCTTATCGGCGGAGCAGCGGTCGAAGGCGCACGTCCACCCCTGGAAATCGTTGCCCCGGCGGTCAACTGGAGTCCCGAGGGCGCCCCCGCCATTTTCCCATTCCTATTTATTACCATCGCCTGCGGAGCGATCTCGGGCTTTCACTGCCTCGTCTCATCTGGAACGACCTCCAAACAAATCAAATGCGAATCCGACGCCCAGTTCGTCGGCTACGGCTCCATGCTCACCGAAGGCTTCCTGGCGGTGCTCGTCATCCTCGCTTGCGTGGCGGGACTCGGACTGGGAACAGTAGCTGGCGATTCTTTCCTGACCGGTGCAGACGCCTACAAGGCCAAGTATTCCTCCTGGGGTACCGCAGCCGGACTCGGCGCCAAAGTTGGAGCCTTCGTCGAGGGAGCCGCCAACTTCCTG
The DNA here is from genome assembly GCA_002172625.1 of Verrucomicrobiaceae bacterium TMED86. GTDB lineage: Bacteria > Verrucomicrobiota > Verrucomicrobiia > Verrucomicrobiales > Akkermansiaceae > SW10. The sequence continues at coordinate 7,187 of NHEN01000063.1, forward strand.
AGAGCCCTCGGCATTCCTGCCACCTTCGCCATTGCTCTCATGGGAGTGTTTGTGGCCTCCTTCGCCGCCACCACTCTCGACACCGCCTGCCGACTCCAACGATACGTCATTCAGGAACTCGCCCGTACCCTTGCTCCGCGCCACCGCGTCGACGGCAAGCGTGTGGGTGAATACGTCGATGGCAATCCCCTCTATTGGCTCACCAACCGTCACGCCGCCACGATCTTCGCCGTTCTGATCGCATACCTCATTGCACGATTACCTGAAATCCCCGGAGGGACTCCAGGTAAAGGAGGCCTCCTTCTCTGGCCTCTTTTCGGTGCCATCAACCAGCTTCTTGCCGGTCTCGCTTTCCTCGTCATCACCTTTTGGCTGCGACGCCGCGGCCTTCCCCTTTGGATGACCGGGATCCCTGCAATCGTAATGCTCATTCTTCCCGCCCTCGCCATGGCCTCCAATCTTCGCAATTTTGCGACCAAGGAAAATTGGCTCCTCTTCGGAATTGGATTCGCCACCATCCTCCTCGAAATCTGGATGATCGTCGAAGCAATCTCTGTCTGGAAAAAGAGCAAAAGGATTCTCGAAGCCCCACCCCTTGTCCCGGAGGCGGATAACGAAGGCGGTCGTTCTTGTTAAGTTCCCACAGGGGCCAACTCACCACCGCCTGGGTCAAGGCCCAAGGCTCTGGAACCAATCGGGTGCTGAAAAGCACCATGGTTCAAAGCCCCGGACTGCGACCTAGTGGCAGTGGGCTAAGCTGGAAAGTTTGCGATCAGGAATTCGTCCCCGGGGTGCGCACGCGATCAATCAACTCGCGAATCTCCTTAGGCGGCTGAGGGGTCAACGTTGCCACAATTGCCGCCACGATGAAGTTTACGATCATTCCAAGGAATCCAATTCCTTCCGGCGAGATTCCGAAGAGATATTGATCTTTCGTTCCCCCCATAAACTGGAAGTAGATAATATATCCCAAGGTAAAGGTAATCCCGGCAACCATCCCGGCAATCGCACCTTCTTTGTTCATTCGTCTTGAGAAAATCCCCATGACCAAAGTCGGGAAGAACGAGGAGGCCGCAAGACCGAAGGCAAAGGCTACGGTCTTGGCCACGAAGGTCGATGGTGGGTTAATTCCAAAGTAGGCCGCCACAAGCAACGCCCCCAGCGAGGCACCTCTGGCCCATCTGATTTCCTCCTTATCGCTCAAGTCGGGTTTTATTACCTTCTTCATCAAGTCGTGGGAAATCGACGTCGATAGAACGAGCAACAAGCCCGCCGCCGTCGAAAGCGCCGCCGCGATACAACCCGCCATTAAGAGCGCGATCACCCATTGGGGAAGCCCGGCCATATGAGGATTGGCCATCACCATAATGTCCTTACCGAAGGTCAATTCGTTCTCTTCCCCTGCTTTAATCTTCTCGGGGCCCCGATACTGAACCATCCCATCACCATTCTTATCTTCCCAAGTCATCTGCTTGGTCTCTTCGAATTGAGCAAACCAAGAGGGAAGTTCCTCCTTATTCTTACCGTCCAAACTCTCGATGAGATTGACCCGGGCAAACGCACCAATCGTTGGAGCGGTGAGATAAATGACCGCGATAAAAGACAGCGTCCAACAAGCCGAAGTCCGCACCGCCTTGACATTTTTCACGGTAAAAAAGCGCACAATGACGTGTGGAAGCCCGGCGGTTCCGCACATCAGGGCTGCGGTAATACAAAACATGTCGATCGTCGAAAGTGACCCGCTGGTATAGTGACTGAATCCCAAATCGGCATTAATTTGATTCAATTTCACCAGGAAGGGCACCGCCGGTTCGCTATTGGTATATTCACCAATGAAGCCCAATTGCGGAATGACATTGTTGGTCATCGCAATCGCAATAAAAATCGCCGGAATGGTGTAGGAGAATGCCATCACGCAATATTGCGCGACCTGGGTGTAGGTAATCCCTTTCATCCCTCCGAGCCCTGCATAGAAGAACACGATGGAAGCTCCGATCAGCACTCCGAGTGGAATTCCGATATTAAACAACTGGGAGAAAACCACGCCCACTCCCCGCATCTGCCCCATGATATAGGTCAGACAGATGAAAATCGCACAAACGACCGCCACCAAACGCGCGGCCTTGGAATAAAAGCGATCACCGATAAAATCAGGCACGGTTGCTTTACCGAACTTCCGCAAAAACGGAACCATCAAGACGGTCAGCAGCACAAAGCCGCCGGTCCACCCCATCAAATAGCGCGATCCGTCATAGCCATCGACTGCCAGCACCCCAGCCATCGAAATAAAAGTCGCGGCACTCATCCAGTCGGCAGCCGTGGCCATCCCATTGGCAAATGGCGAGACTCCACCGCCCGCGACATAGTATTCCTTCGTAGATCCGGCGCGGGATTTGACCGCAATTCCGATGTAGAGCGCGAACGAAAGCCCGATAAAGAGGAAATTCCAGTGATCTTGGCTCATCGTCCCTCCTCCTCGTCTACTTCAAATTGTGCATCGAGCTTTTTCATCCAAAAAGCGTAGCTGATCAGCAGGAGAACAAAGCAAATGATCGCTCCCTGCTGGGCCATCCAGAACCCAAAGGGCGCCGTGCCGACATTCGGGAAATTTGCATCCAACCAATCCCGCAGTAAAATTCCGCAGCCATATGAGACGAAAAACCAAATACTGAGCAGGACGCCCACACATTTAAGATTCGCCTGCCAATACCTTCCTCGAGCCGTGTTTGTCTCTTCCATCATGTTTTGCTTTCCACATGACCTAACAACTCGTCCATGTCCCTGAAAGGCAGAAAGTACTCTGGCGCGATTTTTCATTCCGGCCCCAGCTGATTCATGCTTTGCTCTCCCCACCAGATTCTCTGGCCATTTCCTATCCATCCATGAGTGCTCCCACCCAAGTCCGATCCCTCGACCGCCTCGCCAAAACCGGCAGTCTGATCATCCCAGGACGACTCGATGCCCCGCTCGCTGCCGATCTCGTGAGCACCCTGAAGGGCCGGACCATCACCTGGCTGGCCGAGGAGTCGACCGCTCTCTCCCAGGATCTTCAGAACTATCTACAAACCAGCGGACTAGACGGAGCCTCATTCTCAAAAATTGACCCCGCGCTCACCGATGTCGGGGCCTATCTCGAAGGAAAACTTGAAGGAAATGGTGTCCTAATCTTCGTTCCCGGCGAAACAAATTGCCGACCGGGTGCCCCCTACCGCATTCCGGCCGACACCCTACAGGCCCTGTGCTCCCTCGGATTGCCGATCAGTCCTCTCGACATCAGCCTTCCCGCCGAAACCTGCCTCGCAACGGAAAGCGCATCAAAACTCCCCTCTGCCATCCTGACCTTCGGCCCTAGCATTGCGAGAGGGCAGGCAACCATCGCCCGCTGCCGGGAATCCCTTCTCATCGCAGCCGAAGAATCATTCTCCTCCCGCGATTTCCTCAATGGCTCCCTCGCAACGGCTCTCCTCCTCGGCCTAAAGAAGCACAGTGCTTCAAATCACCTCTGCGACGGTACGGATGACTCTGAGATCGCCTTTGGAAAAATCCTCGGAGCTGCCATCGCTCTCTCCAAGGAAATTAAAACCGCGACCAAGAAGAATCGCGTCGGTATTATTCTCCCCCCGGGAAAAGCCGGACTCATCGCCAATATCGCAGTCCTCTTTGCCAACAAGGTTCCTGTTAATCTCAACTTCACCTCTTCCCGCGAAGCCGTTCACTCGGCCATCCGCCAGGCCGATCTCGATAAATTCATCACCGCCGACCCCTTCGTCCGCAAAGTCAACGATTTCCCCTGGCCACCCAATCGCGACCTTCTCTTCATCGAACGAATTCTTCCCCAAATTAAGAAAGCCATCGTCAAGTGGTCTCTTCTTGGAAAAATCCTTCCCGCCAATGTCCTCGCCCAAATACTCGGAATTGGAAAATCGAAGGGGGACGATGAAGCCGTCCTCCTCTTCACCTCGGGTTCATCAGGCGAACCCAAAGGCGTCCCGCTTTCCCACCGAAACATCCTTGCCAATGTCTGCCAATTTGGCCGCCAACTCGGGCTTCCGCCCAAATCCAAGCTTCTCGGATGCCTCCCGCTGTTTCATTCCTTCGGGAGCACCGTGACGCTTTGGTTCCCCGTCATCGAAGGCCTCGACCTTGTCACTTATCCGAGCCCCCTCGAGACAAAGCGCCTCGCCGAACTCATCAGCCAGCATCAGATCTATCTCCTCCTCGCCACCCCGACCTTCCTTCGCGGATACATGCGACGGATCGAGCCCGAGCAGCTCAAGTCGCTCCAACTTGTCGTCACCGGTGCGGAAAAGCTTCCCAACAATCTCGCCACTTCGTTCGAGGAGAAATTTGGCATCCTTCCCTTGGAGGGCTATGGATTGACCGAAACCTCCCCCGTCACCAACGTCAACCTTCCTCTTACTGATCAATCACCCGAACTACCGGTTATCCCTTCCCAGCGTTTCGGATCAGTGGGCCCGCCTCTTCCCGGCATCGCCGTGCGGATCACTAATCCCGCTACTGACGAAAACACCACCATCGATCAATCTGGAATCATCTGGCTAAAAGGTGCCAACATCTTCCAGGGATACCTCAATAAACCCGAACTCACTCAAGCCGCCCTCGACTCCAACGGATGGTTCAAAACCGGCGACGTCGGCCGCATGGATCATGATGGGTTCCTTTTTATCGAGGGTCGCATCTCCCGCTTCTCAAAAATCGCCGGCGAAATGGTGCCGCACGAAACCGTCGAAGCTGCCATCAATTCAGTTCTCGGATTAGATCAGGAAACCGAGCGTCAGATCGCCATCATTGGGATTCCCGATGAAAAGAAAGGCGAAGCCATTGTCCTCCTATCAACCATCTCAGGCCGGGCCCTCGAACAAGAAAGCCTCGATATCCGCTACAAGCTCATGGATCAGGGCATCCCGTCCCTCTGGTGTCCTAAGATCATCATGCCTGTTGAATCCATCCCGGTACTGGCATCCGGAAAGCTCGATATCAAAGGTTGTGAAGAGCTAGTAGGAAAGTAGCGCCATGCCCGACTCTCAGCTGATTCGTTTCGACCGATTCATGGAGAACGCCCTTTATGGGCCCCGCGGATACTACACCAGCCAGCGGCCGATTCTCGGTGCGAGAGGTGATTTCACCACCACGCCGAAACTCACCACAGCTCTCGCCGCGAGGTTGGCTGCATGGATTATAGAAGCCTGGAAAAGACAGGGACAGAAACTTTCCGTTATCGAACTCGGCCCCGGCGATGGCACTCTTGCTCGCGACATCCGCAAGCATCTCGGCTTTCTCAATCGACGAAAACTCGACTACCACCTCGTCGAAATCTCCCCACACCTCTGCGAGCGCCAAAAAAACGCTCTTCAGGGAAAAGGACACTGGCACCTGACACTCGAAGAAGCCCTTCGAACAGTCGACTACCAAGCCTTAATTATCTCCAACGAATTTTTCGACGCCTTCCCCGTCCGCATTTTCCGCGAAACGGGCGAAGAACTCTTCCTCGATCACGAACGCCGTGAGAATTGGCAAGTATCCAACGCACTCCCTGACTCCAATCTATTCGAATCTCCCCCCCAACGATTTGAGGTCTCAGAATCAATTCAGGAATTCTATCGCGATCAACTCTCCCAATGGACCCGCGGCGAAATGCTCGCCATCGACTATGGCGGCGACGCTGAAGAAATATACCACCGCCGACCCCTCGGAACCCTGCGAGCCTACTTCCAACATCAACGTCTTCCCCCACCCGAAGCCTACCAAAACGCCGGTCATCAGGATCTCACCTTCGACATCCACTTCCCAGACCTCATCCGTTGGGGAAATCAAATCGGGCTCGAAACCAAATCCCTCATCACCCAAGCAGAGTTTCTCGGAACCGATGACACTGAAGGTGCCGGAGGGGCCTTCAAAGTGCTCCATCAAATCCGGAAGCCATAAGCTCCTCAATCAGGCTCAATCAAAGTTCAAGGTGAGATATTAATCGTTCAGAGTTCGAAGACCTTCTCACTTTCCAAGCTAACAATATAGCTTAGCTTTCCCACCGTGAGATCTCTTCTTTTCTTCGCTCTTCTTTTCACGACACCTCTCCTCGCCATTCCCCCCGGCACCAGGCAAGCCGTCGTTGCTATTCCCGAAACTTGGAATAGTTCCCACGCCAGTCTTTTCCTCTACGAAAAACAAGGCTCTCAATGGATCAAAATTGCCGGCCCCCTTAAATCCCGCCTTGGCCGCACCGGCTCGGCCTGGGGAAAGGGTATCTATCGTCCACCGACCGGAGCCACCCTCAAACGTGAGGGAGATATGAAATCCCCCGCCGGTCTCTTCTATATCGGTGGAGCCTGGGGATACGCCCAATCGATCAAAAAGCACCCCCGGCTCCCTTACCGAAAAGTCACCAGCCGCGATCTTTGGGTCGAAGATTCCAGTTCGGCCAACTACAACCGACATCTCATTCTCAAGCATGAGCCCAGAACCCAATGGGAGCGGGCCCAGCAAATGAAGCAGGGAGATTACGCCCATTCCCTTAAACTCTTCATCGCTCACAACCCACCACCCAAGCCCACTCCCGGAGCCGGATCGGCTGTTTTCTTCCACATCTGGCGGGGCGGTGGCTCCAAGCCCACTGCTGGCTGCACCACCATGCCCGAGTCCACCCTCAAGCAACTCGTCGCCTGGATTGATCCAGACAAACAACCGGTCTACATCCTCCTCCCGAAAGCCGAATATCAAGCCTACCGAAAAATCTGGAAACTTCCCTGATAACAATCCAAAGAAAAAATTAAAAAACGGACAATTTTTTCTTGTCCAAAGCGGCCCTTCCAGACAGATTCCCGCCGCACCGAAAGGAGTATCCGGCGTAGCTCAGCGGTAGAGCGGGTGGCTGTTAACCACTAGGTCCTTGGTTCGATCCCAAGCGCCGGAGCCATACGAAGGCCCTGATCCTCAAAGGATTAGGGTCTTATCTTTTTCTGGGAGATGGCAAGTGTAGGCACCAAGTGTAGGCACTTTCCGAGGTTTTCCTCGCCTCCCCTGCCAATTAATCTGGTTTTTGCCTCTCTCGGCATCCCGCAGCTTCGCCTTTTAAGTAGGTTTGAATTTTCCCAGACACGCCACCGGTGGGGTGCGGTTTTTTCGCATGTGTGTGCAGTATATAAATGTGTGTCTGAGAAAAAAATTGATCGCGGCCTCTGCCTGCTGCGGTTGCAGGTTCTGGTGGAGGTAGTCGGTAGTAGTAGTAGTAGGTTTTAGAGTAGAATATTTTTCTATTTTTAAGGTTATAACCCTCAACTCGGAGAAAAAGCACCTCCGCTGGAGAACTACTACTACCGCCCCTTCACCCCGCAGACCTACCCA
>NHEN01000064.1 GCA_002172625.1 Verrucomicrobiaceae bacterium TMED86
AAAGGCTCCGGCTCCTGGAAAAAGCTATTCCCAAAGGTGAGATCCTCGCGGCTAAGACACGACGCAGACCAAGTCGCGTCCCACGATGAGACCGGTCGGCCCAAAGCGATATTTGTTTGAGCCTCGATAATTCCCGACGTCAACAAGGACAAAAGCTTCACCGACCACTTCTGCCATTTTTTTGAGGGAGGAAAGGCGCATTATAAGAGCTCACTTCTGCTTCCTCTTGTTCGGAGCTTTTTTGCCAGGTTTCAAGGGAGTCAACCCATCCTTGGGTTGATTCCAAAGACGATAAGGGTCGTTATGTTTCCTCATCTCAGACAACAGGAGCGCTTCCATTTCCTTCAATCTATCAGCATGGGCCGGATCCTCAGCCAGATCAGTCAACTTGCCGTCCTTCTTCCCATGCTCGGAGATGTATTCGAAAGGATTTTCCTTTAAATTAAACAACTGCGTCTCGCGCACCTTGCCATTCATGACGTCATACTTAATCAACTTCCAATCCCCCTTCTTCACACAACGCATGCCCGGCTTGGTGCCTCCGGAATAGGTTCCGTAGAGCACATCGCGCACGACGTCCTTCTTCCCTTCCAGCACTGGACGAAAACTCACCCCTTCACTCGAAGCCGGAGCCTTCACTCCCGCAAAGTCACAAATGGTCGCCAACACATCGAGTAAATACACATTGCCCAAAGCCCTCGCGCCCGATTTGATGCCCGGTCCCTTCGCAATGAAGGGAACCTTCCAGGTGTGCTCGTAGAGATTCTGTTTCCCTTGCAAGCCGTGACGCCCAATCGCCATCCCATGGTCCGCGGTATAGAAAATGTAGGTGTTTTCCAATTCCCCCATCTCTTCGAGCTTCTTCAAAACACTCCCGATCTGTCGGTCGATGTTTTCCGAGCAAGCAAACTCACGCCCCAATTCATTCCGAATCGTCCGCTCGTCACGCTTCTCCCAAACACCTTTCACACTCACTTCGTCACGAAGATTAGGATGCCCGTGATGGAACGGATGTTCTCCCAAATAATTTTCGGGAAGTTCCGGCTGTTTCGGATTCGCAGGCGGGAGTGAATTCTTATCGGTATGATTTACCGCGCCATATTTCTCCAACAACTCAGGCGTGCCATCACGCACGTCATGAGGATGCGAGAACCCAAAATAGATCAGGAATGGATCTTCGTCTTTCGAAGCCTCGCGCGCCGATAAATACTCAAGCACTTGCTTCCCATGCCAGGCGCTCCCGGTCTCAGCGGTCCCGCCACGTTTCGTGGCATCGTGTCTCACTGTAAATTGCTTGTTCGCTCCCTCGTAGCTATTCCCCCGCTTGCAGGTCCGCATCGTATCGTAGCCGGCCTTATTAAAAACCGCTGCCATCGTATTGGCCTCCATCCCCTCGGGACAAAACTTGCCTCCCACCAACTTCGCCGCATTCGGTAAATGCCACACCGTGCGGCCACACATCACCATATGACGCGATGGCGTGCAAACCGCCCCCGAAAACGAGCCCATATGATGTGCCCCGTCCAACGTCGTTCCCCCCTGCGCCAGCTTGGAGAGCACCGGCGTATCAAGGATCGACTTGGGATTGTAGACTTTAAGATCCAGCGGCGATTGGTCGTCCGCGATAATGAAGAGAATATTGGGCCGTTTTTTCTCCGCAGCTTGCGAAAACAGAGAAAGCGACAAACCGAAAAGAAGGCAGAGAGAAAATTTTGAACTCATGAAGGAATCATCTCTACGATTTCCCTCAAGAGAGATCTATCGCCAAGTTCCTAAAATGACTCCCTCTTCCCCTGCCCTCGTTTTCGGAGGCAAAACGCGGTTCAGGATTAAAAAACCGGTCACGGCCGAGACAGCTGAGCACATGAGCACATCAAGCCGCTCACCTCCGTCACAGGGAAGCCCGTATCTCCGTCGCCCCTTCCAGAAGCTAAAAGCGCCGGAGAACCAGCCAAATCCCGTCACATCACCAGACAGTTTTCATCGAAAGCGATAGCGCTCCAATAGTAGCAAAAAGGGAGCTAAACAACTTCGGGATCTCAGCTTTGCAAGCGATATTTTTTCTTGTGATTTTTTTACGAGACAACTCGAGAAAATGGGGTTGCTTGCGTCGTTCCCAAAATACGGACACTCAGAAACGAACAGAAAAAATGAAATTAATTACAAGCATCGCTACCGCCATCGCCCTTCTCGCACCTCTCAATGCCCAAGCCGAGAAAAGTTCGAAAGCCGCTCCGACCATCGTCGGTATCGCCGCCAGCAATGAGAACTTCACGACCCTTGTCGCCGCAGCTAAGGCCGCCGGGCTCGTTGAAACCCTCTCAGGTGAAGGCCCCTTCACCGTCTTTGCCCCTACCGACGAAGCTTTCAAAAAACTCCCTGCCGGAACCGTGGAATCTCTCCTTAAGCCGGAGAACAAGGACAAGTTGGCAGCTATTCTCAAATACCATGTTGTTTCCGGAAAGGTGATGGCCGCTGACGTCAAGCCCGGTAAAGTCACCACCGTTCAGGGAAGTAAGGCCACCATCAAGGCCACCGACGGAAAAGTAACAATCGACGGAGCCAACGTTGTCAAAACCGACATCGTCGGCAGCAACGGAGTTATTCACGTCATCGACTCAGTTATTCTTCCAAAAGGTTAGACAGACGACTTGTCGTCTCACCTACCAGCGGGCATCCTTTCAAGGCTGCCCGTTCTCTAGTTCATGATCATTCGCCTTTTCCTCTTCCTCGCTTGTGCCTCTCTCGTCGCACAAGAAACCCCTGAAAATCTCCAACAAGGCGAACTCGTCGCCTGGTGCATCGTCCCATTCGACGCCGCCAAGCGATCCCCAGAGCAACGTGCGGTCATGCTCAAGGAACTTGGCCTCACCCGCAGTGCCTACGATTGGAGAAAAGAACACGTCGCCACTTTCGAAGAAGAGATTCTCGCCTACAAAAAACACGACATCGAATTCTTCGCCTTCTGGGGCGAACACCCCACAGCTCTCCAGCTTTTTCAAAAGCACAAGATCACCCCCCAGGTATGGAAGATGTTTGCTTCCCCCAAAGGCACCAGCCAGGAGGAAAAAGTCATCCAAGCCGCAAAGTCTCTCGAATCACTCGCTAAGCGCACCGCCACCACCAACTGCAAGCTCGCCCTCTACAATCACGGCGGATGGAGTGGGGAACCCGCCAACCTCGTTGCCGTTTGCCAAAAGCTACACGAAATCGGACACAAACACGTCGGCATCGTCTACAACTGGCATCACGGCCACCCTCGTATCAACTCCTGGGCAAAAGACCTCGCTCTCATGAAGCCCTACCTTCACTGCCTCAACCTCAACGGCATGAAAGAAGGCGCGGAATTCAAAATCCTGCCCCTCGCCCAGGGCGAACACGAAACCTCCATGCTCCAAACGCTCATCAACAGCGGCTACTCCGGCCCGATCGGCATCCTCGACCATCGCAACGACACCGACTCAAAAATCGCCCTCAAGGCAAATCTCGACGGCCTGAAAATCCTCAAAAATCACCTGAAGCTTAAATAACCCCGCCATTCGTAAGGGAAGCACATCCCTTGCGAATGGAATTCACCCTTGAAAAATCGGGCGATAAAGAAGACTGCTTCCCCGGGTATATTTGTCCTATTCCACATCATGATTCCTCGATTACTGACACTCGCGACCATCCTGCTGTTCTCACAGGGTTCCGCTCTTTCCCAAGAGCTTGGCAAGAAACAACCCTTCCGGGGCAAACTCACTGATCCTCAACTTCAGGGATACCAAATCGCGGCCTGGCCTCTGGTGAAGCATGCCACGAGCTTCGAGATTGATGAAAAGGGTCGCTTCTTCTCCATCGAATCGGATCGTCTGAACGGAGGAGGAATCCTCGACATCCGGGGCGAAGGCACACTGACGGCGGGAGATTTCCGCCTCCAGACCATCGAGGACCGCCGCAAACAGCTTCTTGCGGACAAGAAGTTCAAACCAAATTTTTTCACCTCTGTTTCCGAGCGCGTCGCCCGACTGGAGGATGTGAACGGAGACGGGATTCCCGACAAGCGCACGATATATGCCGAGGGCATGAACGACGTTCTCGACGGCGTGGCCTTCTCGGCTCTTGCCGTTGACGGGGCCCTTTATCTCACCTGTATCCCCAACCTTTGGAAGTTTGAGGATAAGAATGATGACGGAGTGGCGGACTCCAGCGAGAAGATGTTCACCGGATTTGGAGTGCGGACGAGCATGATGGGCCACGACCTGCATGGCATTATTCGTGGACCAGACGGAAAGCTTTACTGGAGTATTGGTGACCGTGGCTACAACGTGACCACCAAAGATGGTAAAAACTTCGCGGCCCCGAGCCGTGGAGCGATCTTCCGCAGCGATCCTGATGGCTCCAACTTCGAGGTAGTCCACCACGGATTGAGAAATCCGCAGGAGCTCGCCTTCGATCAATACGGTAACCTTTTCACTTTCGACAATACCGGCGACATTGGTGACAAGGCCCGCGTAGTCTACGCATTGGAAGGAGCGGACTCCGGTTGGTATGAGGAACACCAGGCGGCCCACCAATACCGGTCACGGCTCGACTTTGCGGACATTGCTCTTCCAAAGTCAATCTGGGTTTCCGAGCAGATGTTTGCTCCGCGGAACGAAGTGCAACCGAAGTGGATTTTACCACCGGTGGCCAATTTCGGTAATGGCCCATCGGGGGTCGTCTACCTGACCGGTGAGTCACTTCCTGAGGATCTTCGCGACACTTTTCTGGTGTGCAATTACCGTGGCAATTCCAAGACCTCCCAGCTCCTCTCAGTTCGGCCTGAATCAAACGGCGCTGGCTTTAAAGTGAATGGTGTCAAGGAAGTCATGAGCGGTGTCGCCAGTTCCGATGTAGACCTCGGATACGACGGTCGCATCTACGCCCTCGACTTCGGTGGTGGATGGACGAAGAACAAGAATGCCTCCATCCAGGCGATCGAGTCTCCGAAACATCTCGAAAACAAATCAGTCAAAGAGACCCAACAATATTTTTCCTACGGCTTCGGAAAAGCCAAGTCCGATCGTCTTGCAGAGCTTCTCAATCATCCGGACATGCGGGTTCGCCAGCGGGCCCAGTTCGAGTTGGTCAAGCGAGGAGAGAAAGAAAAGCTCGCTACAGCCGCAAAGGCCGGCAAAGCAACGACCACGCGTCTGCACGGGATTTGGGGTCTGGCACAGCTGGCTCGAAAAGAAACCTCTCTGGTATCGATGTTGATCGACCTCACCAAGGACAAGGACGTCGAAGTCCGGGCCAACACCTGCCGCTCACTCGGAGATCTCAAGACCAAGAAAGCGGTGGCGGTGCTCCGGGAAAAACTGACGGATTCCTCGCTTCGCGTAAGGAGCCTCGCGGCCATTGCCCTGAGTAAATGCGGAAGTCTCGCCGACGCGCCCGCGGTCTGGAAACTCATCGAGGAAAACAAGGGTGAGGACCTCTGGATCCGTCATGCCGGCATCTCAGCCCTCAAAAATCTCAAGGACAACGCGGGCGCCGTCGCAAAGATGGCCTCCCCGAATGAAGAAGCGAGGCTCTGCGCCGTGATTCTTTTGCGCAGGCTGGACGATCCGGCGGTGGCTGGCTTTGTCGGTGATGCGTCGAAGCAGGTTCAGATCGAAGCCATCCGTGCGGTCTACGACCGCCATCTGACGAGCGGCTTTCCTGCGCTCGCCCAGCTGACTGGAAAGGCCTCGGAGTTTGCCGATACCGTTCAGCGTCGCATCCTCTTCGCCAGCTTCTGGATGGGGCAGCCGAAAGATGCGACCCGCGTAATGGAGATGGCTGGGGACTCCAAGGTCGATGGAAAGGTGCGCGAAACCGCATTTCGGGCCCTTTTGCGTTGGAACAACCCTCCCACCATGGACCCCGTCACTGCGATGTATCGTCCGGTTGAAAAACGCGACATCAAGCTGCTGGCCTCCCTGACCGTGCCGCTTCGCAAGGCGATGCAGAACGCGAAAGGAAAGGAGCAAGCTCTCGCTCTTGAACTCGCCAAAGCGGTGAATCTGCCGATGTCGGCCGACGCTTTGGAAGCACAGGTCTTCGATGAGTCATTAGAATCAGGAATTCGTGTCGCGGCCCTGAATACCGTGGCGGGTCAGAACAAAGGAAAGATCCCTGCGATCGTCGAAAGGCTGAAAGGCACCAAGGACGGCCAAGTTCAGGCGGCCCGCCTTCGGCTCATGTTCGAGGCAAAGCTGCCCGGAAGAATCAAGGCAGCAGAGGGATATCTCAAGACAACGAAGCTCCCTGCCGTTCGCGCTTCTCTAGCATTGCTGGCAACGGATGTTGGAGGAAAAGAGATTCTGACCAAGATCTGGAACAATCCGAGTTCCGTAATGAAGGAAGCAAGACTCGATGCCTATCTCGCTCTCGCCTCTTCAAGCGATGCTGTTCACAAAAAGCTCGCGGCCGAATATTCAGCCAATCCGGCCGAGCTACAGAAACTTTCCCTTCATGGTGGAGATGTAGCAGCCGGGGCCATCGTCTTTCAGAACCAGGGAGCCTGTATGCAGTGCCACATGATCGGTGGAAAAGGTGGCGCGCAAGGACCGGCGCTCGACACCATCGGCAAGCGACTTTCAGGCGAAAAGATCCTCGAGTCCCTGGTGAACCCCAGCGCGGAAATTGCCGAAGGATATGGCCTCTTCACCCTCACCACGAAGTCCGGAGAGGCGCTGGCGGGGCGACTTGGAAAAGAAACAGGGACCGAAGTTGAGTTGATCCTCCCCACTGGCGAAACGAAGACGATCCCCAAAGGTCAAATCAAGGAGCGCGCCGGACCAAGCTCAGCGATGCCCCCGATGGCCCTGGCTCTGCCACCCAAAGATCTCCGCAACCTGATCACTTATCTCGCTTCGCTAAAAACCGAAGCCAAGACCAAGGGACACTAAGTCGACTTCAGGCTCTCCGAAACAGGTCACCGCATCAGCGCTCAAGTGGGACAACAGATTCACTTGTGCATCGCCACCAGCACCGAACCCAGCAAGGCTAGGCCCGTCCCGATTGCTTTCCTCGTCGTAAATTTTTCTTTGAGGAAAATGTAAGCCAGCACGATGATAAACACCGTCGAAAGCTGATTGAAAATCGCAGCTCTTCCGGCAGGGAGATACTTGAATCCTCCGACCCAAAACAAGGTCGCCATAAAGGCCCCCAGAATCGCCATCGGAATCATCGTCTTCCAGGTATCGCGACGCCGAAAGCCCAAAAACAAATGCGCCATCGTCTGACGTCTCGAAAGCACGGCCCAAACTATCATCACGAGACTAGCGATCAAAAAACGATATCCCGTCACCCAAACCACCGAGACCTCGCGGTAAACATCGCGCACCATCAAGATTCCAATTGCCATGATGACATGGGCTCCCGCTGCCAGCGCCACGCCGGTCCAGAGATCCCGCGGCACCTTGATCTCATTCGTCATGGTAGCCCCGACGAACACTCCCGAGATCACTAGGGCTCCCCCGATCAATTCCCAAGGCCCGAGAACTTCTCCAAACATCACCAATCCCACTAGAGCAATCGACGGGGCATAGGCACAATCCGCCAGAGCCTGCAAACTCGCCCCCAACCGATTAAGCGCCGCCGCGATCATGGTGTCCGCCAAGGAAATCCCCAAAACCGCACTGGCCACCAGGCGCAGATGATCACTCACCTCAATATCGGGCAGCCAGCCCTCCCCCAATCCCAGAAGCAATAGCGCCAGACACACCAGCGCGACACAGTTCTTAAAAAACGTCAGCGGCAGCGGAGGAATCTGCAATCCCGAAACCCGCATCAGAATCACCGACACCGCCCAGAAAGCAGCCGAGCCCATCGCACAGGCATCTCCGATCGACATGCCGTGACGATGACCTGTTTCATCACAATGGCAATGCCGGGCTCTACTTCTTTCGCATCCTCCCCACCCGATGGCCCACGCTAAGAATCAAGCTCACCCATGAACATCACCACCACAAAGAAACACAATACAAGAATGATCAGGAAAGATCGCAAGCGACTCGAAAGCACCAACTTCACCTTCGCACCGCCGAGATCTGCTTCACTATACATAGAGCCTAATGACTTCAAGAGCTCCAACAAGTTTACTCCGCTCGAGTGACACGGCTTAGGGAAAACTTCCTTAGTTGGGCACGACAACCGTCAGCATTCAATCACTTGCATTTCGAAACCGTTTTACTTGTGATTTACAGGCAAAATGCGATGGATCATTTCATGGTAAGACAAACTTCCTCACTCGGCCGGGGACTCTTAAAATGAAATCCGCACCCTCACTCACCACCGATCCCATCTCATCGCTCATCTGGAGAATCGCTCTCCCGATGAGTATCGGGATGTTCTTTAACACCATGTTTAACGTGGTGGACACCTATTATGCGGGCAAGCTCGGCACCGAAGCCCTCGCCGCCCTCGCTCTCTCCTTCCCCGTCTTTTTCATCATCCTTTCTGTCGGCAGCGGCATCAGCCAGGGCACCACGGCTCTCCTGGCCAATACCCTCGGCGAAGGGAACACCAACGACTGCCGACGCTACTTCGCACAAGCCATCTTCTTTGTCATCATCGGCTCCCTCGTCATGGCCGTCGCCGGATGGCTTACCTCCCCAATCATCTTTAAATCACTCGGAGCATCTGGAAGCTATCTCCAGACCTGCCTCGACTACATGAACGTCATCCTCGCCGGATCCGTTCTCATGCTTCTCCCCATCGTCCTCAACTCCGCCCTCTCTTCCCAGGGCAACACCATTCCCTATCGCAACTACCTCATTGCAGGATTCATTGCCAACTGTCTCCTCAACCCGCTCTTCATCCTCGGCTGGTGGGGACTTCCAAAAATGGGCGTGGCCGGACTTGCGCTCGCCACTCTCGTCGTCCATCTCGGCGGCATCATTTACCTTTGGGTCCATCTTCAAAAATCCGAGCTCTTCAAAAAAATCACTCCCCGGGAACTCGCACCCGATTGGGCCGTCCTCAAAAAAATTGCGGGCCAGGCAGTCCCCGCCGGACTCAACATGCTCACCATCGCCATCGGGATGTTTGTCATCAATTGGTTTGTGCAACACTTCGATAAGGAAGCCATCGCCGCCGCCGGAGTCGCCATGCGCGTTGAGCAGATCATCCTCATGCCTACCATCGGCCTCAACTTCGCCGCCCTCAGCATCATCGGCCAAAACCACGGAGCCAAACTCCCCCACCGGGTCCGCGAAGCCTGGATAACCAACATCAAATTCGGAGCAATCATCATGTTCGTCGGAGGCTTCGTCCTCTACTTTCTCCGCGAGCCCGGACTTCGTTTCTTCACCGACGACGAAGCGGTCATCGCCATCGGCTACGACTGCCTCCTCGTCTCCGCCGTCACCCTCGCAGCCTACCCCATTCTTTTCGTCACCGTCTTCGCTTTCCAGGGACTCAAGAAACCCATGGTCGGCCTCTGGATTGGCCTCTACCGCCAACTCATTGCGCCCATCCTCATCATCCACACCTTTACCTTCACCCTCGCCTGGGGACTCTGGGGAATCTGGTGGGGCATCTCCATCGTCACCTGGAGCGCCGCCCTCTTCATGCTCGTCCTCGGCTGGCGAAAGATAGGGAAAGAACAGTAGGTGTCTCCAATTTCGCCTCAACCACCATGATCCGCATTCTCATCCCCCTCTCCCAAGAAAGCTCGCCGGCTCAGAGCCAAGATCGTATTTCCCATTGGCATCATTCCCCAATCCCCCTAGCGTCCCACCACTCACTCATGATTGCCAAGCTCCTCACCCTCGCTCTCCTCTGCGCCTCCGCTCTCGCTGCCGAAAAACCCAATCTCGTTCTCATCATCGCCGATGACATGAACTGGGACGACAACGGCGCTTACGGTCATCCAAAAATCCACACCCCAAACATCGACGCCCTCGCCAAAGGCGGCATGCTTTTCGAACACGCCTACCTCACCGCCAACTCCTGCAGCCCGAGCCGTGCCAGTATCATCACCGGACGATACCCTCACAACACCGGCGCAGAGCAACTCCACTGGCCGCTCCCCAAAGAGTCCCTTACCTTCGTCGAACAACTCAAGGCCTCCGGCTACTACACCGCTGCCGCCGGAAAGTGGCATCTCGGCAAGGACGTTGTCGATCGTTTCGATGACGTCTTTGAAGCCTCCACCGCCGGATTCATTCTCCCCACCGGAGCCGACAAAAAATCCGGCAAGATGATCGCCAAATCCCCCAGTGGTTGCGAAGACTGGCTCTCTACCTTGCAAAACCGCCCGAAGAAAAAACCCTTCTTCCTCTGGTTCGCCGCCCTCGATCCCCATCGCGAATACGAAAAGGACGCCTTCCAGCCTCCGCACAAATCCGACTCGGTTCGCCTTCCTCCCTACGT
>NHEN01000065.1 GCA_002172625.1 Verrucomicrobiaceae bacterium TMED86
GCGGTTTTCCGATCACGCCGGACTGGATGAGCTCCACCGAGCGCCGGAGGCCGCTCTCCGCACTGCCCTGGTTGCCCATTTGGGTAGCGAGTTTCTTGTCGCGGGCGAGATTTCGCATCATGCGGGATTCCCACACGGTCTGGGTAAGGGGCTTTTGGCAATAGATGTGCTTGCCCATTTGCATCGCCATGATGCCGGCCACTCCGTGGACGTGATCAGGTGTGGAAATAGTGACGCCGTCGATCTGATCGCCCATTTTGGTGAGCATTTCCCGGAAATCAGAGTATTTCTGGGCATCGGGGAACCTCTTGGCCATGGGATCGAGCCTCTTTTGGTCAACATCGCAGAGACCGACGATCTTTCCGCCGCATTTCGCGGTGTTGAGAGTATCACTCTTTCCTTTGCCTGCGACACCGATACAGCCGATCTGGAGACGGGAGTTGAGATTCTGACCCCGAACGATGGCTGGGGCTCCAAATGTGGCTCCAGCGGCGAGACCGGAGAGTTTCAAAAATTCGCGACGATTATTTTGGGTCATGTAACCCAAGTAAACTTGATCTGGGGAAAAGTCCTTTCAGGTAATTTAAGCGTGAGAGGGGAGGCTGTGCAGATTAGTAATGAATCCCTGAAATTAAAGTAATCCAGAGTAACTGTCTCCCAAGGTAATCCAATCAGAGAGAGACAGTTTGGGGATCTGTATATTTTGCCTTTTCGAGTTGCTTTTTGGTGGCGTTCTGTGCACTTTCGTGGCGTTTTCAGCACTGCTGAGTTCGCTTTATGTCAATTTTCCGCCATTTTCGCTTCGGTCCCTTGGATCGGCAACTGGATACCAAGGGTAGGATTTCCCTTCCGGTAGACTGGCGTCCGCCTGCTGACGAAAGCTTCTACCTCGTTAAGGTTAAGGTGTTTGGGGTTCCGGGGCTGCGAGCCCTGACTCAGGGAGCCTTCGCGAAAAAGCTAGAGGATATCGAGGGATTGCCTGGTTCGACACCTCGCTTGAGGGATCAGGCGAAAAACATGCTTTTTGGAGCCACGGTTGAGGGAAATGTCAGCGCCCAGGGTAAATTGACCATCCCCAAAGCTCTCGCCGAGGCCCATGGCATGACTTTGCCCGGCACTGTCACCCTGATTGGGCGTGGCGACTCGTTTGAAATCTTTACTCCTGAGAACGCTACAACACTTGAGACTGCAGAAGCCAGAGAGCGGGAGGAGAACTCCATGATCAATGACGTCCTGAACCTTTCCTAAACTGAATTTGATGTTGAATACCCTGCATGTTCCGGCGCTTCCTGACTTTTGGTGGCCTCGCAGCTTCAACACTTGGCCCCTGCCTACCTTGGGGGAGCCGGAAGTGGGGCATTCAACTCTCTTGATGGAGGGCATCCCGCTGGAGGGCGGGATGCCCTTTTATCATGAATCTATTTTGCTTAATAAGGTCGTGGAGTATCTCGCTCCCGCCGAAGGGAAGCTTTTTGCCGACGGAACTCTTGGAGGGGGAGGGCATACCGAGGCTCTTCTTGAAAAGGGCAGCTGCGTCAAAGGTGTCGACCGTGATGCCGACGCCCGGAAGTATGCCTCCGAACGCCTTTCCCGCTTTGGTGATCGTTTCGAGGCGGTGGCAGGACGTTTCAGCGAAATGTCGCGTCTTTCCGAAGAAGGGAAGTGGGGGCAGCTCGATGGCATTCTTCTCGATCTCGGGGTTTCGTCGTTTCAGTTGGACGAAGCGCAGCGTGGCTTTTCTTTTCGCTTCGATGGCCCGCTGGACATGAGGATGGGAGAGAGTGAAGTGACTGCCGCTGATTTGGTGAACGAATGGAGCGAGCCTGACCTGCTGAAAATCTTCTTCGAGCTCGGGGAGGAGAAGGCATCGCGCAAGATCGCAGCCTGGATCATTCAGGAACGCAGTAAAACTCCTTTCGAAACGACTCTGCAATTGGCGGACGGTATTGAAAAGCTTCTCGGTCGTCGCGGCCGCACTCATCCTGCTACCAAGGTCTTTCAGGCCCTGCGCATGACGGTGAATGACGAACTCGGGGAGCTTCGTCGCTTTCTTGATTCCGCTGCCGATCTGCTCAAGCCGGGCGGACGTTTGGCCATCATCACTTTCCACAGTCTTGAAGATCGTATCGTGAAGCAGACCTTCCGTCATGCTTCCAGGGAAGAGATCGACCGGCCCGAGTGGCCGGCTGCCCGTCCCAATCCCGATCTTCGTTATCGCCTGATCACCCGCAAGGGAGTGGCTCCCGACGGAGCCGAAATTAAACGTAACCCACGCTCCCGCAGCTCACGTTTGCGGGTTGTTGAAAAAATCTTACCCACCACATTGTCATGAACCGGAAAAAGAAGACCTCTAATATCGGAGTCCCAATGTTGATCCTTTTGTTTGTTGCGGGAGCCATTGTGGCGACTGGAGGAATTGGCTATGTCGTGTTGAAGAACAAGCAAGTCACAGCCCGGCGCGATATCACCAAGGTTCAGCAGCGCATGGAAGAACATCGTGTGGCGATCACCTTTTATCAGTCAGACATCAGCCGTATCCTCGGAGTATACAATCTTCGGGCTGAATTGGCTGACCGGGAATCCGATCTGGTTCCAATTGGAACCGGAGTTGTCGAATTCATCAATCCGCATGATCAAGAAACCCCACCTGGCGACGCGGTAGTGAGTCGTTAGCAACTATGGATATCGCCATAAAAATTAGAGCGTTGATTGTGTGCCTGGTCCTGGTGACCGGGCTCAGTGCGCTTTCGGTCAGGCTGATTACGCTTCAGGTTTGGGATCGGAGAATGTCAGACAAAGCGCAGGTTTCCCGTTTTGAAGATTGGAGGGTGATTCCGGCGAGTCGCGGACGGATCGTGGATCGTCATGATCATGTCCTAGCTCAAAATTTCCCCGTCGCTGCTCTGGTTGTCGATCGTAATCATCTCAATCACAGCGACAACTTGACCAAGGCGGTGACGCATCGTTTTGCCAGTCAGACCTTGGGGTGGAAAAAGCTGATTGAGGAGGAGCGCCGCGAATTGCTCCGGAAGATCAAGCAGGAGAGAGTATCAAAAATGAGCCGTGAGGAAGTGATCGCGGAACACCTTGATTATGCCTGCGAAGTGATCGGGCGGGAATTACGAATCCCTCCAGCCAAGCTTCGAAATGATGTCCTGGTTCATAACGCGAAAAAAGATTGGTTCGCTGTAGAGAAAGACATTCCCGAGGATTTGGTTCGCGAGCTCGAGGACGAACTACAGCTTTGTAGCATTCAGGGGTTTTCATTCGAGCGGTCACAGAAGCGCCACTATACCATGTCTACTTTGGCGCCGCACCTGGTAGGCTTTGTGGATTACGAAGGCATTGGCAGGGCGGGTATCGAAAAGTCTTACAACGAACTTCTTTCTGGTCGAGATGGCGAGCGCCAACTCAAACGAGATGCAAATGGACTCGTGATGCTGACTGAATCATCGGCAGTGCGCCCACCGAAGCTGGGAAAACACATACGTCTCACCCTCGATATGGGGCTTCAAGCCATCGTTGAGGTTGAGCTGGAAAAGGCCTTAAAGAAATACAATGCGGACCGTGGTTCGATCATTATCACCGACCCTCATACGGGAGATATTTTAGCGATGGCAAGTCGTCCTTACTACGACCTAAACGATCGTAAAAACTTTTCCAAGAACGGTGCGAGTATGAATTTTCCCGTTGAAGGCAGCTATGAAGCCGGTTCGGTAATGAAGCTCGTTGCGATGACGGCAGCATTGGACTCGGGTCTCGTGAATCGAAACACCGAAGTTTATTGCGGTTGGGGACACATCACCCGGGGGAGGGTGAAAATCAACGATCATCATGCATATGGAGATCTTTCGTTTGACAAGGTTATGATGAAGTCGAGTAACCCCGGGGTATTTTGCTTTGCTGAAATTGCCGGGCGCGATGTTTTCTATGACTACTTGAAAAATTATGGGTTCTGTCAGCGCACGGGAATCCCGGTGGGATGGGAAGCCCGGGGAAGTCATACCGATTCGTCGAATATGCAGAATTTCGCACAAGCGACCTTTGGATATGGCGTGAGTGTCTCACCGATTCAGTTGGCGATGGCATATTCGGCGGCTGCAAACGGAGGGCACCTCATGAAGCCGCGTTTGGTGGATTCGGTGATCGCGAACAACGGAATCGTGGTGGAGCAAACTCCGGTGACTAAAATTCGTCGGGTAATGAAGGAACGAACATCGAAGGGAATGTGCCTTTCCCTGGAACAGGTTGTTCTTGATGGAACCGGAAAGAATGCCGCAGTTCCCGGGCATCGGGTCGGAGGAAAAACCGGAACGGCCTGGAAGTGGGATAACGTGAATAAATTTTACGACAGGAATAAAAAGTTCCTGACCTTCGCGGGCATTGCTCCTGTTCAAGATCCGAAATTCGTCTGCATTGTGACCATCGATGAGCCAAAAGCGCCGATGGATGTGGAGGAAGATTTTCGAATTGGCGGCGGCACGGTTGCGGCTCCTGTTTTTTCCAAGGTCGCAAAACGCGTCATTGAACAAATGAATATCGCACCGACCGAGCCGATCGATGAAGAACTCGCCGATCTCACCAGATAGTTAATGATTTCACTTTCGTCACTTCTCGAAATTCTTCCGGAGGCCAAAGGCCTGCGCATGGAAGATGTTCCTGTTGGGAGCATCACGAACCATAGCGGTAGGGTTGATGAGGGATCGGTATTTGTTGCGGTCCGGGGCACCACGGTCGACGGTCATGATTATCTCGATGAAGTGATCAAAACCAAGCCTGCGGCGATTATTGCCCAGCGAAAAGGACCGGCTGACTATCAGGGTCTTTGGATTCAGGTTCCTGATACCCGTAAAGTTCTCGGACGCCTTGCGGCCCGCCATGCCGGTGATCCGGGGGTGTCGATGAAGATGATTGGAGTGACCGGAACGAACGGGAAAACAACCGTGACCTACTTCATTCACTCCTTGCTTGAGAGAGCCATGGTGAAGACCGGAATGTTGAGCACGGTGAAGATTCAGGACGGCGGTGGTTTTCGCGACGCGACTCACACCACTCCAGGTGCCATTGAGCTTCAGGAGACTTTGGGCCTAATGAAGACAAACAAGTGTCGCGCCGTGGTGATGGAAACCTCGTCGCATGGACTGGAGCAGGGGCGTTGTGAGGGAATTGCTTTCAGTGTGGGAGTCTTTATGAATTTAACCCAGGACCATCTGGATTACCATGGGACGATGGCGTCTTATTACGATGCCAAGAAGATTCTCTTCGAAGGAATGGTCGCTGATGGGGGTGACGGAGTTGCGGTGATCAATGTTGATGATCCGGTAGGTGAAAAGCTTGCGGCGGAATTTAAAGGACGCTTGAAGGTAATCACCTTTGGTTTTGGAGCCAATGCCGATTTCCGGGCCAGCGAGGTGATTCTCAATACCCGTGGTCAACAATTCGCTCTCGCAGCAAAGGGAAAAAGTTACCTTGTTCGTATTCCCGTCGTGGGACGTTTCAATATCATGAATGGCCTCGCGGCTCTGGCCGCTGTTTCGGCGGTTGGAATTCATCTGCGTGATGGTATCAAGTTACTCGCTGAAGTGGCTCAAACACCCGGACGCATGGAGTTTGTTGGTGGCGACCGGGTATCGGTCTATGTCGATTACGCTCACACTCCGGATGCTTTGGAGAAGGCCTGCGCCACCCTGCGTGAACTCAACCCAAGCCGCTTGATTACGGTCTTTGGCTGCGGCGGTGACCGCGACAGAAGCAAACGTCCCATCATGGGGGCGGCGGCGGCCAAGGGGAGCGATATTTGCATTGTGACCTCAGACAATCCTCGCAGCGAAGATCCGGATGCCATCATGGATGAGATCAAAGCGGGAATGCAGGGAGTGCGATTCGAAACGGTGAAGAACCGGCGCGAAGCGATTCAGCTCGCGATCGAAATTTCCCTACCACAGGACATCATCTTGATTGCAGGAAAGGGGCACGAAACCTATCAGGAGATTCACGGCTATCGCCAAAAGTTTGATGATCGCGATGAAGCTCGTGAGGCGCTCGAAGTGAAGCGTAAGAAAATGGAAGCTGAGTTTCTTCTCCGTGAAGAGGAACGGGAGCGCAAAGCCCGCAATCGTCCACCCGATGAAGAGGAAGGAGAGTTTTCGAGAGAATGAACGAATACTCCGTCCAGCAACTCGCATCCGCGATGAATGGCTTCCTTCAGCAAGGGAGAGGGGACTTCATCGTCACAAACGGAGTCTCGACGGATACCCGATCCATTCAGAAGGGATCGCTCTTCGTTGCATTAAAGGGTGAAAACTTCGATGCTCACGATTTTTTACAGCAAGCGGTTGAAGGCGGAGCGGGTGCGCTTTTGGTGCAAAATGGAGACAACCTTCCCGAGGGGGTGCCTGTGATTCTCGTCGATGATACCTTAGCCGGACTTCAGCGTCTGGCGGAGTGGTATCGCGGTGGGCTGTCTCTTCGAGTGGTCGCGATTTCTGGTTCCAATGGCAAGACGTCGACCAAGGACTTCACTCGTTCGGTATTGAGTCAGAAGTTGAAGGTGAATGCCACCCAAGGGAATTTGAACAACCACATCGGATTGCCTCTCACTATTCTTGCCACGGAAGGAGACGATGAGGCGGGGATCTTCGAAATGGGGATGAATCATTCCGGGGAGCTTGAGCAGCTTTGCGAAATTGGGCGTCCTGATATCAGTATCATCACGAATGTGGGCACGGCTCACATTGAGAATCTCGGAAGTCGCGAAGCGATCGCGATTGAAAAGGGAACGCTTGCCCGCGCATTGAATTCGGAAGGGATTTTACTGGTTCCTGCTGACTGTGATTTTGTCGAACAATACCGCGAAGAGACAGAAGGAAAGGTCATCGTGGTTGGTGGTGATGATTCACCCGTTCGTGCCGAGAATGTTGTTCCGAGTGCCAATGGTTCTCAATTTGAGTTGATCATCGAGGGAGTTGGTCGCATCGCGACGTCGATTTCCGTGCCGGGTCGGCACATGGTGAGCAATGCTTTGTTGGCTGCCGGCGCGGGATGGCTTCTGGGGTTGTCGTTGGAAGAAATCTCGGCCGGTCTCTCGGAAGCTGGGTTGACCAGTGGTCGTCTACGCCAGTTTGATTGTCGCGGTATTTCTGTGATCGATGATACTTACAATGCCAACCCCGAGTCGGTGATTGCGGCTTTGGAAACTTTGGCTTCGCTGCCCGGGAGCGGACGTCGCATTGCCGCCTTGGGTATCATGGCGGAACTCGGAAGTTATGCCAAGGCCGCCTACCAACGTGTTGGTCGTCTCGCCGCAGAGCGCGACTTGTGCCTCGTGGCTGTTGGTGATGACGCGGTTGAAATGAGCGATGGCGCCCGTGAGGCCGGTGGCGAGGCGTATCAATTTTCAAAACCCGAGAGCGCATCGGAGTGGCTTTCGGCAAACACCCACTCAGGTGATCTTGTTCTCTTCAAAGGGAGCCGCATGGCCGCCATGGAACGAGTGATGAATCAATCTTTTCCCTCATAAGAAATGCTATACTGGATCTTTAAAATATGGAGCGAGGCTCATGTGGCTGGCGAAGCCTGGGCCGAGACATTTTCGGTCTTGCGACTTCTGGGATACATTACGGTGCGGGCCGGAATGGCGGCGGTGATCTCCTTTGGTCTGACTCTGGCCTTTGGCCCCCGGGTGATTCGTAAGTTGATTTCGCTGAAGGTCGGGCAGCCGATTCGTAGTGCGGACGAAGTTCACAAGCTTGCCGAGCTGCATGGCGGAAAAGCCGGAACCCCGACGATGGGTGGGATCTTGATTCTTGGAGCGGTCATGGTCGCAGTGCTCATTTGTGGCAACCCGTTGAATCCGTTCGTTCTCGTGACCTCATTAGTGACCCTTGCTCTGGGAGTGCTGGGTTTTATCGATGACTATCAAAAAGTGGCTAAAAAGAATTCCGATGGTGTCAGTAGTCGGGTGAAATTAGTTTGGCAGGCGACCGTTGGATTGGCGGCGGGAATCTTCCTTTATACCAATCAGGAGACTTCAAGTTACATCTTCTTCTCAGCAAAGAGTGGAGAGCAAACCGCTTCGATTACTTCCTTCAGTTTTCCCCTTTTGAGCTTTGTCATTCCTATTGGGATCCTCGCTATTCCCTTGTTCATGGCGATCTTGATGGGAACGTCCAATGCAGTGAATCTTACTGATGGACTGGACGGCCTGGCGATCGGAGTGACCATTACCGTGGCGATGGCTTATGCTCTGATTACCTATCTTGCCGGAACTTCTCCTGCGGCCGAGTATCTTCACATTTATCATCATCGTTCCCTTGCCGAGCTTTCGGTTCTGATGTTGGCTCTGGTCGGGGCGGGTATGGGTTTTCTGTGGTTCAACTGCCATCCCGCGAAAGTCTTTATGGGAGACACCGGCTCACTTGCGATTGGTGGAGCTCTGGGAATGACTGCGATCTGTGCAAAGCAGGAGTTTCTTCTGGTCATTATCGGCGCGGTCTTCGTGGTGGAGGCGCTCTCTGTGATCTTACAAGTCGGTAGCTTTAAGTTGCGCGGGAAACGTATTTTTAAAATGGCACCGATTCATCACCACTTCGAATTAAAGGGGTGGAATGAAAACCAAGTGATCATTCGGTTTTGGATTCTCTCAATTCTTTTTAGTCTCGGGGGTATTGCCCTACTCAAAGTGATCTAAATTCATGCTTAATCTCACCGGAAAAACAGTCGCCATTTTGGGCGCGGGACGCAGTGGTCAGGCCGCTGCCGCTCTTGCGCTTCATTGTGGTGCTTCGGTGACGGTTTATGATGCGGGCGAGGCTTCCAGTGTGCCTGCGGGCTGTGATTGGGTTTCCAATGCCACAGCCGAAGTGGGTCAGTCGGTTATCGCCGATATTGTCGTGACCAGTCCGGGGATTGAAACCGGTGGTGGGTTTGTGCAAGCCTTCGCTGAAGGAAGCGGAGCACTTTGGGGGGAGATTGAATTGGCCTGGAGATGCTATCCCGGCCGAACCATTGCGATCACCGGGACCAATGGCAAAACGACGACGACCGAGTTGGTTCGTGAATTGGTCAAGGCGACCGACCGAAGTTGTGTCGCCTGCGGGAACTACGGAGTCCCGCTTGCCGAAGTGGTTTTGTCCGGTGAGTCCCCTGATGTGATCGCACTCGAATTGAGTTCGTTTCAATTGGAGACCATCGACGCATTCAAGCCTGACACCGTGATCTGGCTCAACTTCTCTGCCGATCACATGGATCGCTATGCCACACTGGAAGAGTATCGCGCGGCCAAGCTGCGGATCTTCCGGAATTGCGACGAAACGACGCCTTTGGTGATTCGCGCGGGAGAAAATCTCGGGGAACTCAAGGGCCTGCAGGTGACTTTCTCATCCGAAGTTGAAGCTGATTGGTCTTTGCGAGGGGACTTGATTTACAAAGGGAAGAGCCCTTTTGTCGCTCTCTCGGATACGCGTTTACGCGGATCCCATAATGCCGAAGATCTCATGGCCGCGTGTGCGGTCGTTGATGGATTGACTCCGGAGCTTGCGGTTTCCGCATTGAAGGACTACCGGCCTCCCGCGCATCGATGTGAGTTGGTGGGTATTCTTGATGGAGTGGAGTATCTCAACGATTCCAAAGCAACTAATCTTCACGCACTTGAGTCGGCTTTGAAATCCCAGGTTCGCCCTACCGTTCTCTTGGTGGGAGGAAAAGAAAAGGGGCTCGATTACCAACCGCTCGCAGCGCTGCTCTCCGAGAAGGTGATTCAACTTGTTTCCTTTGGGGAAATTGGACCGGCTCTCTCGCAAGCGTTTTCCGGACTTCTGCCCTGCCAATCTGTCTCAACCCTTCGCGAAGCCGTCGCGGCGGCCCAGAAAACGGCCCCCCGGGGCAGCACCATTCTCCTTTCGCCCGGAACATCGTCCTTCGATCAATTTCGGGGTTATGAAGAGCGGGGTGAAGCGTTCCGCTCCCTCGTTCTCGCTCTCAACTAATCAACCAACCAAACCCAAGAAAAAAATGAATACCAGACCAACCCTGCAAACGAAAAGGAAGGCCCCGTCCAAGTCGGGCTTTCGAATCCTCCGCGCCGCCACCCGCCGCAACTCGCGCCGTAAACAACGCGCCGCCACCACCGCGGCACCCGAAGAACTGGGTGAAGTTCCAGGAGTAGGAGTGGCGCGAGCGCTCGTGGTGATTCTTCTTCTCCATGTGGCTGCGATTGCTGGAATTTACCTTCACAACAAATGGAATAGTTCCTCCGATTTGAAGGCTGCAGTTGCTGATAACGATAGTAAGGAGAAAAAGCCAATCATCGTCCCGGGCGGAAAGACTGACCTGCTTAACAAGGGTGACAACTACGCTATCATGGCTCGGAAGCATGGGGTGAGTGAAGAATCCCTCCGCCGGGCGAATAATGAGGCTCTTCCCAGAGCTGGAATGAGGATTAATATTCCCGGCCGTCGTATCGAGTCAACGACACCTTCCGAGGCTGTCATCGGGGTGATCGGAGAGAACCAAAGACCTGAAATCGATCCGGTTCCTCATAATGAACTCCCATTGATTCAGCTTGATAATACCCGGACTGTTCCAAACAGCGTCCCAGGTGAGCTGCTGGAGATTGAGCCTGCGGTAAGCTCCCGCACCAATGATCCGGTCTTAATTTCTCCTCGCACCCGACGTGAGGAACCTGCAGCCGCGACGAGATCTCTAGGCTCAAGCGAAAGCTATACCGTCGTGAGTGGAGATACGCTCTGGGGCATTTCTCAAAAAAACAAGGTCAGTGTTAAAGATTTACTTACTATCAACGGTATGAAAGAAAACTCTGTCCTCAAAATCGGTAAGGTTTTGAAGATTCCCGCACGCTAAAATCCATTTATGGGTAAAGGAGCCTCCATTTTACTTTTTCTCGCAGTTGCTGCTCTCGTCACGGTTGGTGTGGTGATGTTGGCGAGTGCGAGTGCGAAGTGGGACTCCTCCGACGAGCAATATTCGTACCTTTGGAAGCAGGTCACCTGGTTGGGGGCCGGGCTTGTGGGGATGTTTGCCATGTCGATGACGGATTACCGTCTCTTGAAGCGATTTGCGCCCTGGATGTTCGCGGTCACCTGTGTGGCTCTCATTCTTTGCTACGTGCCGGGAATTGGAGCCGCGTCCCACGGGGAAAGCCGCTGGATCAAGCTCCCGGTGATCGGCCAATTTCAGCCTTCCGAGCCCGCCAAGCTGGTGATCATGGTGTCACTGGCGGCTTGGTTTGCGAGGTATCAGGCGGAGATCGGAAGTTTGTGGAGAGGATTTGTCATTCCAAGTTTGCTGCTCGGAGTGCCTTTGATGTTAATCCTTTTCGAATGGGACATGGGAACCGCTGCTGGTTTGGGGGCGGCTGGTCTGATCGTACTTTTTGTTACCGGCACGCGTTGGTTTTATCTCTTGCCGACGGTGGCGATCGGCGCGGCCTTGTTTGCATTCATGGTCTCCCAAAGTCCAAACCGGATGAATCGTCTCAAGGTCTTCCAGGATCCCTTCGCACATATGGAGGGTGCGGGGCGTCAACAGGCTCTTGCAATCGAAGCCTTTGGGAATGGTGGCCCGACCGGAGTGGGATTAGGCAATGGGGTAGTGAAGCAGATGAATTTCCCTGAACACCACACGGATTTTATTTTCCCCATCGTGGGGGAGGAACTCGGAGTGTGGGTGGCGATGGCGATGATTCTTTGCTTTGTGGTCATTATGTTGGTCGGAATGGGGATTTCCCTGACGACCTCGGATCTTTTTGGAAGAACTCTCGGGATCGGGATCACTTGTAGTATCGTGATCCCGGCTATGATGAATATCGGCGTGACCACGGCCTCGCTTCCCAACACCGGATTGCCTCTGCCCTTTGTTAGTTACGGTGGCTCAAGCCTTGTGTTCACTCTGGTTATGGTGGGAGTGCTTTTCAGCATTCTGCGTCAGACCACCGCAGTTGATCCGACGGAAATTCCTAAGATTAAAGAGAAGGTTTTCGAAGTGAAGCTGTAGGTGAAGAACCACAGCTTATGGCGCTACCAAAAGAGAGGGAAAATTCGGTGATCGACCAATCCTTGCCTTTGGGATCGCTGCAGAAAACGCAAAGAGGAGCAGGCCAAGGCATGACGCTGGAGGTTAATTTCTTCTGACTACCCCCTCCCACGGGGACGACCGCGGGCGATACCGCGCTTCTGCAGAAGTGGGATGTCCCCATACTCTCAGACTTTGCTCTGGCATCACGTTAGTTTTTGACTTTGAAATGCCGGTCAAATTCCTTTCCCGCCGGCTCCATTACTTCGAAGAAATCCTGAAACGCTTTTTCCATAATTTTCTGAGCCTCCGGATTCAAGGATTGAACGGATTTCATGAACTTCCCGTTCACCGCTTCTTTCATCTCAGCTTCCCGGGCAGCCATTTTTTGATGAATGGATTCTCTCATTTCCTGGTTCGCGACCTCGAGAGCTTCAAGCTCCTTGGCCATGTTTAAAAACTGGTCGCCAATTTCATTGATCGTGGTGGCGGCAGATTTGGCTGTTTTTGTGTCGGAAACTGCGGAGACTGCTTTGGCGAATTCCCCCATGGAATCCATAATTTTATTGGCGATTTCTTCCTGCCTGGCTCCGTCGTTTTGGGATGATCCCGATGAATTTCCATTGCTATCAGCGTTGTCGTTTTTGTCACAAGCGGAGAGAAAGAGAGAGAGGGCGAGGTTTGTGATTATTGAAAGTCGTTTCATTTGAGGAACTGGTATTGTTGATTTTCTCAGTAAGGATTTTTAAGGATAATCCAAGGAGAGGAACAGCAATTTCATGGGGTAATCCTAAGAGGAAAGTTCGTGAAAATGCAGCCGCAAAAGAATTCTCAAGTGAAAAAATAAGAAAGATGATTTCAGGATGCTAATGATAAGAATCATAGTCAAACCGGGCACAATAAATGGCGCCTCGGCAATGCCGTGACGCCATTTTGAGGAAAGAGTTGGTTCTTACTTCTTCTCGATCGCGTAGAGGTGGGTCTGGGTGGCGACGTAGAGGACGTCGTTGGCAGCCACGGCGCTGGAGTAAATTGGAGCAGGGAATTCGATAGTGGCCAGGGACTTGTATTCCTTGCCGGCCTTCAGGATGTGAAGTTCGCCGTCCTCGGTTCCCATCCAGACCTTGCCGTCGGCAACGAGGGTAGATCCCCAGATGCGGGATTGGGTTTCGTGCTTCCAGTGTTGCTTGCCGGTCTTGGCGTCGTAGCAATGAACGTCACCATCGTATTCGGCTGCGTAGAGGAGTCCGTCGGCGACACTGAGTGTGGAGATGGAACGTCCGACCTCTTTGGAATTCCAAACGGTCTTTCCGTCGGGGCCGATGCAGAGAATATTGCCCACGCCGTCGCCGTGCTCTGGGTCCTGACCGATGATAGCGTAGACCAGTCCATCGGCGATAATGGTGGTGCCGATGATTTCACTGGGACCGGAGTAAGTGGCGTATTTGATGGGTTTGCCGTCCTTCATACGATACTCGGGGGGATTACAATCGATGCGCCAGAGTTCTTTGAAGACGTCGAATCCTTCGTCGTCTTTGATCGTTTTTGGGTCGAAGGCGTAGGTGAATCCGTCGCCGCCACCCCAAACGATGGCGTTCTTGTCGCCGATCTTTCCGTAAGCGGGAGAGGACCAACTGGCGTGTAGTACGCGGGTGGAGACCTCGGAGACTTCTTCGCCAGTGAGTTTGCCGGTCTTTTTGTTGAGAGAGATCAAAGACGGGGCGTTGGGAGCGGGGATGTTAGTATGGGACCAATCGACTCCGTTGGACGTCGCGGTGATGAGCATGTCGCCGACTATGACGGGCGAGCAACTTGAGACGTTGTGCGGAAAAGTTCCGATGTTGTCTCCGTCGCGCATGTCGTATTTCCAAATAATATCGGCAGATTGGCTGCCAATTTCGACAGGCGTGCCGTCTTTGGCCGCGGAAGAATATCTGGCTTCGTCTTTAAACGGGCCGTCGTTTCCGTTGGCCATGCCGTCCACGTCGAGACAGATCACTTCGCCGCGGTTAGTGACGAGATACATGCGATCACCGTCGATAGCAGGAGAGGAGCAAAGTCCAACGTATTCCCAGTCGCTCACCTTGCCGGCGCCGAGCTTGGGAATGACGAGCTGCCAGAGGAAGCTGCCAGTCTTTTCGTCGAAGGCCATGAGCACTCCGCGGTCGCCTTTTTGCGCGGGGTCGCGGGGGGATTCGTTATTGGTGCCGACAAAGACCTTGCCTCCGGCTACGACGGCATTGCCGTAGGCCTGGGAGCCAAGCTTGGCGGCCCACTTGATGTTCTTGGCGTCTTTGAGGATGGCGGCTTCGGTGTCGTCATCAAGTTCTCCGGGATGGATGTCGACGGGGAGGTTCTTGGCGTTCCCGACCATATTGCGGGAGGCGTTCTTGCCCCACATGGGCCAGTCTTCGGCGGCGGCGGTTGAGAGGGCGAGCCCTGTTAGGAGGAGTCCGGTGGTGGTTTTCATGAAGTATATTTTGCTAAGGTTGAGTGGCTGGGCTTATTCGCCAGCGGAAATTTTGATGTTGTCGATGTAGACTCGCTTTTGAGCCTGTGGAGAGAAGGCGTAGATTCCGGGAGCACCGTGCGGGTGGAGTTTTTTGACGGGAACCTTGATGGTCCATTCGGCGGGTTCGTCTTCACCTTTGGCCCAGGCCTTGGCGCGGACTTCACCAGTACCGTCACCATTGTTTTTAACGTGGGTTTTGAGGTGATACCATTGGTTGGCTTTGACCGGAAATTTGACCGCTTGTTGGACGCGTTCGTAGTTGCTGGAAACCTCGAGGACGTTTTTGTTGCCGACGAGGCTGATCTTGTAACGTTGGTTGATGAGACCGACCTCCGACTTGATCCGTCGGTTTCCGTCGGTCATGACGTTGGCTTCAATGACGTAGTTGGTCATGTCCTCGCCGCCGAAGAAATTCATTGTCCGTTGGAAGAGAACATTATCGAGGCGGTTGGCGATGACCTTGGAGCCGTCCTTTTCAAGGACATACCATTTGATGCGCGCACCGAGCCATGCGAGGGGTGGAAAATTCACTTTTTCGCCGTCTGGAGATTCCATTTTAAGTTCGACGTCTTCGAAGTCGGCGACATAGCCGATGGTCGCTTCAACGCGTCCGCGGGTTGTGGCGGACATGCCCTTGTGAGTGACTTTTAGAGCTCCGGCGGAAAGTGCCGCGTCCTTGCCTGCGGTGACGGTACCGGTCTTGGTATCGAGGGTCGCATCGACCTTGGCTTTTACTTTGGCGGTGGGCGGGATAAATTTTTCCCAGCTCAGGTCTTCGGTGATGATTTCGACACGGCGACCGCTCTTATCGAGGCCGTAGACTTTGAATTCCTGTTTCTGGTCGGGGGCGATCGCGAACTCGGCGGGAACAATTTGAAGTTGGGCGACGGGGCCGAGGGGGGCTTCCTTGTTGTCGTCTTTACTTCCGACATACCTGCCCTCTTTGTTGCCGAAGCAGTAGAGGCCGTCGCGGGTGGAGAGGTAAATCTTGCCGGCCCAGATGGTGGGCGCGGCGAGTGCTTTTACGCCACTACCATCGGCGGCTTTGATTTCAGCATTGGAGAGAACCTCGGCTTTCGCGTCGGTGGGCTTGACGATGGCGAGTGAGCCTTCGAACCACGGAGCGTAGATTTTTCCGTCACCGTAGACTGGCGAGGCGTGGATTTGGTCCGGAGCGAGTTTTTCCTGCCAGAGGGTCTTGCCGGAGTCGGCGTCGACGCAGATGAGTTCGCCCGTGAAGTTGGTGGTGTAAACGCGATCTTTAACAAGGGTAGGCGAGCTGGTGAATCCGATGTGGTCGTCGTTGCGCCACACTTCCACGTTCTTATCGAGGACGAGTGGCCCGACAGGGTATTCCTGGGGAATGTTGATGCAAACGAGGCGACCTTTGGAAGTGGCGTCGATGTTTTCCTTACCGTGGATTGCGATAAGCTTGTCTTTATACAGGAGGACCTGTGAGTTGACGCCACCTTGTGAGAGTTGGAAACGCCAGACGGGCTTGCCGGTGCGGGCATTAACACAAACGATGTTGCCGCAACCGGTCCCGGCGTAGAAGACGCGCTGGTCGCCGAGTTGTCCGAAGACGGGCATGCAGAAGGAACTATCCACCGGGCGAACGCCGGGAGTGGAATACCAGACGAGCTCGCCGGTGAGTTTGTCGAAAGCGTAGAAACGGTCGCGAGCCGGCCCGGTAGTACCCCAGTTGGCGGTGACGCAGTGAAAGATAACGAGAGGACCGTCGATGGCGGCGGAGCCGGTGCGGCCGTTCGGGAAGGTAAGGCGGGCGAGTTCTTCCATCAGGGAAATTTCCCAAATGTCCTTGCCCTCGGGTGTGACGGCGACACAGCGACCGTTGGACATCTGGAGGTAAATGTTACCGGTTTCGGCATCGACGATGGGTGACCCGATTCCGTAGCGGTTGTAGACAACGTCGGAGATGTAATCGCTGTAGCGTTTTTCCCAAAGCTTCTCGCCGGTATTGGCGTCGAGGCAGAGGAGAATTTCTTGCACGCCTTCAGCCGTGTCGTCGCCTTCCTGTCCGTATCCAAAAGCGTAGAGTTTGCCATTGGCAATGACGGGTGCGCCTGCGCCGTTGAGGCCATACTTCCAAAGCTGGTTCTCTGCGCCGGGTTCCCACTTGTCGGGAAGGCCAGTTTCATTGGAGGTGCCATTTTGATTGGGGCCACGCCAGCTCAGCCAGCCCTCGGCGGGCTCGGCAAAGGCGGTGCCAGAGATAAGAAGGGCTCCGAAGAGCATGGAACGGAAGTTCATGAGGTGTTTCATACGACGATCAGGGGCGAAACTCTCAACTTTTCAGGCTCATCCGTCAAGGCAGCGGATGGGGCGGGATCTTGCTAGCTGCCTGCAACTCTCGCGAAGATGCCTTCTTTCATCCACCGATGACCTTTTCGATTCTGCCAGATGATCTCGTTTTTGAGTTCAAAGTTAGCGGTGGTTTTCCTCAGAGCGCCGAAAATGGCCTGGGGCTCCATTTCAACTGGCTTTCCGCCGAGGCAGGAGTGCTTTCAGAGAGACGGGCTACGCGGCGCGGGATTTATCGCAGAGTTGAATCACGAGACGATGAAGAACCATCCGGGGATCCTGGGAGGAGGTGACGAGGGCTTTGTCCCCGGCGAGGCAATGCTCCATGCCCTTTTGAAGTTGGGGCAGAGTGAAGCGGCGGGCAGCTTGTGCGGCCATCTTGAGCCCCCAGGTGTTGATGGTGCCGTCTTTCTTTTTGGGGAGAACTGCTTTGACTGCTTCGGGTGCGCTGTTCACGGAACCATAGGGTTCGGCGAGTTTGGCAAAGAAGAGATTTCGCACCGTCGGGATGATGGAGGCTTTGATCAAGCCCACCGCATTTTCGTTTTTGGTGAGAAGGGAATCGATGAGGTGGATCGCACGTTTGGCATCGCGTTTTTCGATGGCTCGGGAGATTTCCCATATAACACCTTTGTGACTGACGGGGACGATGAGTTCGACGTCCTCGACGGTGACGTCGCGTCGGTCCTTGCCGAGGTAAAGATCGAGTTTGTTGATCTCGTTGTTGATCTGTCGGGTTTCTGCACCGGCGCGTTGCACGAAAAGAGCGAGAGCCTCGCCTTGCAGAGTCATGCCGGATTCGCGGGCGAGGCGACCGGCTTTGATGGCGACTTGTTCCTCCCAGCCTTCCTTGGAGATGTCGATCTTGTCGTAGGAACGATAGTCGGCGTTCTTCTTGAGCCACTTCCCAAAGCGGCGCACGCCGTTGATGGCATTTGAGCTGACGAGAAAAATGACGCCCGGTGGAAGTCCGGACTGGAGGGTTTCAAGGAGATTTTCCACCCCCGAGACCGCACGTTCGGCTTCGCTGGAGCGGTCGTTGCCGAGGAAGTTGGCTCCCTTGAGCCAGACGACCTTGTCGCCACCGAAGAAGCCGATGGTTTGGAGCGCTTCGTTGGCCGAGGCGGCTTTTTGGAATGCGTCCTCAGCATTGTCAGCCACGCCTTCGATGATTTCGTTGGCGAATTCGTCACTGTCGGGTGGCTTCAGTTCTTCGAAAAGAGCGGCCGCTTCCTCCGCGACGCGTCCTTCGTCTGATCCGGTGACGACATAAACTGACATGGGAAAGGTTTAGAGATTGAGGAGGAATCCCGCAAGCATTGAGGAGCTAAATGAATTCCTGGTATGTCGGCTTGATCACTAACTCTGGCACGACGACGTGCTTGGGGAGTTGCGCGATGGCGACGATGAGGGAGGCGATGTCCTCAGGGTGGACCATGCGGGCTTTCTTCTCATCGGGGACGGGGACGGGGCGTTCGTCGAGGATAGGGGTGTTGACCTCGCCGGGATAAATGCTGGTGATGCGCACGCCGCTGTCGGCCTCTTCGGCGTTGATGGCAGAGGCGATCCCGCTGACGCCAAATTTTGAGGCAGCGTAAGCCATGCCCGCGAGCGGATAGGCGCGTTTGCCCGCGATGGAGGAGACGCTAAAGACAAGTCCGTCGCCGCGCTCACGCATTTCGGGAAGGGCGGCGTGCACGATATTATAGAAACCGGTGCAATTAATCGCGACGAGTTTGTCGAAGTCTTCGGGCGCGAGTTCTTTGACCGAACGCTTCGCGATGTTGACCCCGGCGGCATTGACGATGATGTCGGGGACGCCGAGTTCCTGGAAGATTGCAATGACTTGCTCGCGGTCGGAGATGTCGCAGACTTTTACTTTGAGGTTTTCTCCGGCGACGGTTTTGAGCTTGTCTTCGTTGCGTCCGCAGATGGTGACGGAGCATCCGGCTTCGGCGAGGGCTTGCGCGGTGCCGAGCCCGATGCCGCTTCCACCGCCGGTGACGATGGCTGTTTTTCCTGAGAGTGGTTTCATTTAGTCAAAGATGGGGTAGAAAGTGTTGAAGGCGTTTTCACCAAAGACGGCCGGGTCGTTGAAGCGGCGATGTTGGTCCAGAGCGGTGATGGCAGCGAGTTCTTCTTCGCTCAAGGTGAATTCGAAGAGATCGAGATTTTCGCGGAGATGTTGGGAAGATTGCGTCTTGGGGATGGGAATAGTGCCTCGGTGCATCGCCCAGCGAAGGGCGACCTGCGCGGGGGTGCGCTCATGGGCTTCCGCGATTTTGAGAAGGACAGGATTGGTCAGGACGCGTTCATTTTCCCCGGCCATATCGAGCGGGAGATAGGAGTCGGCCCCGAAAGGCGAGAAGGCCGTGATGGCGATGTCTTCTTCCTGGCAATAGCGCACCATGGCGTTTTGGGTGAGGTAGGGATGAAGCTCGATCTGGTGCGCCGCGGGCTTGATGCGGGCGTAAGAGAGAACGTCGCGCAGTGAGCTGGTGGTGAGATTGCAAACGCCGATTCTCTTGACGAGTCCGGCGTCGACGAGTTCCTCCATTGCTTTCCAGGTGTCGGAGTAAGGGACTTTGATCGGAGACATCGCGTCTTTTCCTGCAGTCCAACCCGGCGGATACATTTCGTTGAAGGGAACAAACTCGAGGGCAATGGGAAAGTGGACGAGGTAGAGATCGAGGTAGTCGAGCCCGAGATCGGCGAGTGACTTTTCGCAGGCGGCGCGGACGTGTTGAGGCTCGTGGTATGTGTTCCAGAGTTTGCTTGTGACCCAGAGGTCATCGCGGGAGCAGAGCCCGGCGTCGAGGGCGGATTTGATGCCTTGGCCGACGAAGGATTCGTTGCCGTAGTCGCAAGCACAGTCGAGATGACGGTATCCGATCTCGATCGCTTCGTGGACGATTTGGGGGGTGAGGTCTTCGGGGATTTTCCAGGTGCCGAGACCGGGAGAGGGAAAGGATGATCCGTCGGGGAAGAGGTGAGCTGACATGACGGGGCGAGGCTACCGAGGCGGCTCAAGATGACCATAAAAAAGCCATCGGCTTGGGGACCGGCGGCTCTTTGTGGATTGGAAATGAAAATTAGTGCCAGAAAGCCACGGCAATGTAGGACAAGCTGCGGCTGCTACGTTTCCGTCCTGACCGGGTCCACAAGCCCACAATCCGTGACTCCTGACGGGGAGGGCCATAGGGGAGGGCGACCAAAAGGGCAAATACTTTATCACGGGGATTGACGGGCTACCGGAGTCGTAAGTGAACTCGAAAGATGGCAATTCCATTGGAATCACCGGGCGAACCGTCGTTGGCTGACCAAAGGTGGACCCATTTCAGCCTCGCAAAATCTCTGGCGTAGTTTCCTGGGCTTGCTGGTGATGGCTTTGCTCCGATTCTTGGAAACCCTCTATTCATGAGAGGAAGCTAAGAGGAGGGGTGTCTTTCAGCTATTGTAGCTGAACAGACCGTTTGCCATGAGCCCTACTTCGCGGCGTTCCAGATCTCATTCATTTCTTCGAGGCTCGCTTCCTCGAGTGAGGAGGCTTGTTCCTTGAGTCCCTTTTCGATTTGGGCGAAGCGGTGGAGGAATTTTTCGTTGGTACCTTCGAGAGCGACTTCGGGGTCGACGCCGAGTTTGCGGGCGAGATTGGTGACAATGAAGAGGAGGTCGCCGATCTCGGCCTGGAGTTCGGGAGAAGCTTTCTCTCCCTCGGTGTGTTCAGCGAGTTCTTCGCGGACCTCGGCGAGTTCTTCGTCGATCTTTTCGACAATACCCACGGTGCAGGGCCAGTCGAAGCCGACCTTGCTGGCTTTCTTTTGGAGCTTGGCGGAGCGAAGGAGGGCGGGGAGGCCTTTGCCGACCCCGTGGAGGTAGGGTTTTTCTTCGTCGCCTTTTTCGGCGCGCTTGATGTCTTCCCACTGGGTGAGGACACCATCGGTGGTGCCGACGGCAGAATCGCCATAGACGTGGGGATGACGGCGGACGAGTTTGTCGCTGATGCCGCGGGCGATGTCGTTGAGATCGAAGCGATTGTCTTCTTCGGCGAGCTCGGCGTGGAAGACAACCTGCAAGAGAAGGTCGCCGAGTTCCTCTTGAAGGTTTTCGTCGTCGTTGGCCTTGATGGCGGCAACGGTTTCGTAAGTTTCCTCGATGAGATTGGAGACGAGGGAATCATGGGTTTGTTCGGCGTCCCAAGGACAACCGCCGGGGGCGCGAAGACGATGCATGATAGCGCGGAGGCGGTCGATTTGGCGGTCGGGCTCCGGGCAGGAGATCATTTCTTCATCGGTCATTAATTTTTGCGGGAGCGGTCGAGGGTTTCACGTTCTTTGGGAGTGAGGGACTGGATGCCCTCCTCGGAAATTTTATCGAGGATGCGGTTCACTTCTTCGGTGATCTCAATGGGTGAGCGATTGCTCTCGCGCACAATCTGGGCCTCCTTAAATTTCCCTTTTGAGTGGCCCTTCGTGCTGGTGCCGGTGCCGATGGCGGCCAGGGAGGTGAGCAATTTCTTGGCGGTGGAATTTTTCATGATGAGGATTCCAAGCAGGGCGCCGCCGAGGTGGCCCACTGATCCGCCATAATTCCCTCCTCGCCCGATGATATTGAGGACCTCGTAGGCGAAGAAAATAATTCCCAGAGTCCGCATCTTCATAGGGATGACAAAGAAAAGAAGGACCCGGGCATTAGGGGCGATGAAGTAGAAGGCGGCCAGAATTCCGAAGATCCCAGCCGAGGCACCAACCATTGGGTTGATGGTTCCGTATTCACCAAAGAGATTGGTGAAAAGGGCGAGGAAGGTGTAGAAGAGAACCCCTGCGATCCCGCAAAGGAGATAGTAAAAGGTGAAGATCCGGCTACTCATCCATCGCTCCAAGTGGGGCGCGAAGAAATAAATGCCGATCATGTTCGAGAGAAGATGACCAATGTCAGCGTGGAGGAATTGGAAGGTGAGGACGCGCCAGATTTGAAGGTGGTAAAACCCTTGGTCGACACTGAAATATCCCCATAAAGTCAGTGGTGGGATTTGTCCCTCTGAGGTGAGAAGGATATTGAGGAAAAAGACGGCGATATTGGAAACGAAGAGCCATCTGGTCACCGGGGCTCCGTCGAAGGCTCCCGGAGGTCTGCCATAACCAGGCCCCTGTGGTGGACGGGGGGGCTCATAGCCGGGTTTCATGTAGTCTCGATCTGCGTGTCCCACGCGGGAGAATCTACAGGCTTTTGTGCAGGGCGAAAGTCTGATTGCGGAAAAGAAAAAGCCGGAGTCCTTTTGACAGGCCTCCGGCTCATTGGGGGGGCAGTTAAGGTAGACTACTGGGCAACGACCCTTTTTGTCGAGAAATTCCTCCACGCGTGTATTTTCAGAAGACGTGCCGGGCATCTCGGGAGTGGTTACAAAGCAGGATTTGGCTCTTTCGCTTCGGGCCGATCCGGTTTGAACTCTGGTCAGATGACTCTCGCTGAACTGGGATGGGCTGACTTCTTTGCAAACTCCTATGCGGAGATTGCGGATGAGAAGTGGGTTCTGGGGCGGTTGATTCGGGAAACGAAGATTAACTTCGCGGCTCTGCTCGACGAGGGTGAGGAAGTGGATTGTGTGGTGGGAGGCAAGGTCTGGCATGAGGCGACCTGTGATGCGGATCTGCCGGCGGTGGGCGATTGGGTCGCGATTGAGTTGGGGGCCGGGGATGAAGACGAACACATCATCCGGGCAAGACTTCCACGTCGGACCTGTTTTTCACGGAAGGCTCCAGGGAAAAGTAGTCAGGAACAAGTCATGGCAGCCAATGTCGATATTGTGGTTGTCGTGACGGATGCGGGATCGGATTTCAATCTCCGCCGGATGGAGCGCTACTACACCATTGTGTCGCGCAGCGGGGCGGATTGTGTGGTGCTGGTTAATAAGTCGGATCTTTTTGAGGAGGAGGTTAATGGAAAAGCGCGGGAGGAGATTCAGGAGCTGATGCCGGAGTCTGAAGTTTATGTGACGAGTGCGACCCGGAAGGAAGGCTTGGATGTCTTGCGTGGTTATTTGAAACCGGGAATCACATTGACAATGGTCGGTTCGAGTGGCGTGGGGAAATCGACTTTGGTAAATCAGCTTCTCGGTGAGGAATGGTTGTGGACTGGCGAGGTGAATGAGGTGACCGGAAAAGGTCGTCACACCACGGTGGCTCGAGAGCTGGTGGTTTTGCCGGACGGTGGAATGTTGGTCGATAATCCCGGAATTCGTGAAGTCCAGATGTGGACCGATGAAAAGACGCTCCGCGAGAGTTTTGCCGACGTCGAAGAGCTGACTCTTCGATGCAAGTTTCGTGATTGCAAACATCAGGGCGACAAAGGCTGCGCCATCGAAGCGGCGGTGAAGGCGGGGGAGTTGGATATGCGGCGCTATGAGGGCTTTCTCCAGCTTGATGAAGAAGTGGAGGAGTTGAATTTTCGCCGCAAGAAAAGGCAGATGATTGTCGAGCGTTGGGGGAAGCGCAATGTTCGGGTGAAAGCCCGGAACCGCGAAGACCGTATCGAGCTCGACAAAGAAGAACGTGGAGAATTGTAGATGATAAAAACGCTAATCTTATTCGTTGTGATGGTGCTGCCAATCTGGGCGGAAACAACGATTCATCGAGAAGGAATCGAGTGGTGTGATATTTGGATCGCCAAAGCCACGGATAAGAAACTCCCTCGGGTGATGTTGGTGGGAGATTCGATTACCAAAGGGTATTTTAAGGTGGCTGAGAAGCAATTGCAGGGAAAGGCGAGCTGTGCGCGCTTTGCGACTTCGGCCTGTGTGTCCGACCCGGCCTTTTTTGCCCAGCTGGATGCGATGTTCAGTCACTACCAGTATGCTGTGATTCATTTTAACAATGGCCTCCATGGCATGGGATACTCCGAAGATGAATATCGTGAAGGTTATGAAAAGGCATTGCAGCTGATTCGAAAGAAGGCGCCGAAAGCGAAGCTCATCCTGGTTCTTTCGACACCGCTTCAATCGACTAGTAATGAGAGCAAGCTGAATCCTAGGGTTGATGAACGGAATCGTATTGTGCGGGAGCTGGCTCAAAAATATGGAGCGACGATCAATGACCTGCACGGCATTTCAAAAGATCGCCCCGAGCACTACAAAGATCCTTATCATTTCAAACCGGTCGCGATTGATTTACAGGGGAAGCGGGTCGGGGAAACGGTGAAGAAGGCCCTGGCGCAATAAAAGAGCCCGGGGCGCAAAAGGCACGAGATGGGCTCGGACTGAAGTTAAAGCTCCGCAGTAGGGAACAACTTGCTCCTAGAAAAGAGCCGCGGCTTCGCCGGTTTTGGGGAAGTGGCCGCTGTGTTGTTTTTTCCAGATAACTTCTCCGTCTTTGCGGATTTCGAAGATGCCGCCGGCTCCGGAGACGAGCTTGGCTTGCTTGCCGGTGGCTTGTTCGATTTCAGCCGACACACGGTCAGCTTCGGGGAGGTAATTTCACTGGGCGCAGTATTCGATCTCGAGTTGCATGACGATATTTTGGAGGGGAATTGGGAATTGGCCAGCGAGATTACTTGTTGTTGAGTGGCTTCGCATTCGGCGTCCCCAGGGCTTAGTAGAGCCAGCAGGCAACCTCGTGCTTGGACGAGGTATTTTCGGCGTCGACTAGTTTGAGGGGAGGTTTGCTTTCGGCGCACTCGGGTTTGGCGACGGGGCAGCGGGGTTGGAAAGGGCAGCCTTTGGGTGGATCATTGTGCGAGGGGATGTCGCCGGTGAGCGAAACGTGTTCCTTTTCGCGTCCCGGATCGGGCTGGGGAATGGCTTTCAGCAGGGCCTGGGTGTATGGGTGCTTGGGCGCGGCGTAGAGTTCTTCGGCAGGGGCCCGCTCGACAAGTTCGCCAAAATACATCACGCCGACTTCGTGGCTGATATGTTGGACGACGGCGAGATCGTGCGAGATGAAAAGGAAGGAGATTTCAAATTCTTTTTGCAGGTGGCTGATGAGATTGAGGACCTGGCTTTGCACCGAGACGTCGAGGGCGGAGACGGGTTCGTCGGCGACGATGAATTTCGGTTTAAGGGCGAGGGCGCGCGCGATGCCGATGCGCTGGCGTTGTCCGCCGGAGAATTCGTGAGGGTAACGGTCGGCGACGGATCGACGCAGTCCGCAGATTTCGAGGAGCCGCATGACTTCAGCGTCACGGTCGGCCTTCTCGCCGACCTTGTGGGTGTCGAGCGGTTCTCGCACGATTTGGCGAATGGTCATGCGCGGGTTCAGGGAACCGTAGGGATCCTGGAAGATGATCTGCATGTCCGCCCGTGCTTTGACCAGCTCCTCGCGATCGAGGGTGAGGATGTCCTTTCCGTTGATTTGCACTTCGCCGGAGGTGACATGCTGAAGGCGCAAGATGGAACGGCCGAAGGTCGATTTCCCACAACCTGATTCACCCACGAGTCCGAAAGTCTGGCCTGCCTGAATATCCAGGCTGACTCCGTTCACCGCTTTGACCGCACCGATGGGGCGGTTCAGCAGTCCACCTTTGATCGGGTAGTGTGTTTTGAGGTTTTTTACCTGTACGAGTGGCTCTTCCATGAGTTTGCTTAGTTGGGGATGAAACAGGCGACTTTTCCACCGCTTTCGGTGTCTTCCAGAGGCGGTTCGTTTTCCCGGCAATGATCTTCGGCTTTGGGGCAACGATCTGCAAAGCGGCATCCCTTGGGGAGATTGGCGAGGTCGGGGACCATGCCTTCAATGATGGGTAAGGTCTCAAGTTTCTTCTCGCGGATGCGCGGGATGGAATCGAGTAGGCCGCGGGTGTAGGGATGGCGCGGGTTTCTGAAGAGTTCCTCGGTTTCCGCCATTTCGATAATCTTGCCGCAATACATCACGACGACGCGGGTGCAGCTTTCTGCGATCACGCCCAGGTCGTGGGTGATCAGGATGAGCCCCATATTCATTTCACGTTGGAGGCGGTTGATTTCCTCAGGTCTAACTCCGCCAAACAAGCCGAGTACAAGATAGGGGATTAGCTTTGCACTATGCCTTTGTGCCACGGTTA
>NHEN01000066.1 GCA_002172625.1 Verrucomicrobiaceae bacterium TMED86
CTGGGATGATCACAACTGGTATTCTATCAACCCGCGTGCTGATCGGGGCGGCTACAAGTTCGTCTGCTGGGATGCCGAGCGAACTCTCGAAAGCATCACCGGAGATAATCGCACTGGAGTGGGGCAAGACAACAAACCTTCGCGACTCTACTCGCAACTCCGCTCGAATTCAGAATTCAATCTCGAATTCGGTGACCGGGCTCACAAGCATCTCTTTAATGGAGGTGCCCTCACTCCGGAAAACACTATCGCCCGCTATCAAGCGCTGGCCGATGTCATTGATCGTGCCATCGTCGGGGAGTCAGCCCGTTGGGGCGACAGCAAACGCGCCAATCCCTACACCCGAAATGTCGAATGGGTCGCCGAGAGAGATCGCATTCTCAATTCCTACCTACCCCAGCGCTCCGATGTCACTCTGAGCCAACTTCGTAGTGCCAACCTATATCCTGACACGGATGCCCCCGTCTTCAGCCAGCACGGAGGTCATGTCTTGAGCACCACCGAGCTCACGATGTCCAACAACTCGGGAACAATCTACTACACCACCGATGGTTCCGACCCCCGCCTTCCCGGAGGTG
This sequence comes from Verrucomicrobiaceae bacterium TMED86, assembly GCA_002172625.1. GTDB lineage: Bacteria > Verrucomicrobiota > Verrucomicrobiia > Verrucomicrobiales > Akkermansiaceae > SW10. The sequence goes on from NHEN01000066.1 coordinate 579, forward strand.
CACTCAATCCAAATGCCAAACAATACGACGGCTCAGTCAGCACGACCACTCTCGTCGCTGCCGGTTCGGTTTGGAAATACCTCGATAACGGAACGGACCAAGGCACCGCCTGGCGGGAACCGGCTTTCAACGACAACTCCTGGGACTCGGGCGCGGCCGAAATCGGATATGGCGATGGCCCCGAGGCAACCACCGTATCCTATGGTCCCAATGAAAATCAAAAGTATCGCACCACATACTTCCGTCGCGAATTTAATGTCGATGATCCCACCGACTTCGCCTCTCTCTCGCTCGAACTTCAGCGCGATGATGGCGCAATTGTATACTTAAATGGCAAACTCGTCTTCAGCTCCAACATGCCCACCAGCGGAGTGATTTACACAACTCCGGCAAGTGGCGTGGTCGGCGGAAATGATGAGACCACCTTTTTCAGCCAGGCTGTGGATGTTGCCGACCTCGTGGTAGGAACGAACACCCTCGCAGTTGAGGTTCATCAGGTCAGCGATAGCAGCTCGGACATCAGCTTTGACCTCCGTTTCCGCGGGGCGAAGAGCAACGCCGTCGATCCTTTCCAAATGACTGAGTCCGGCATGCTTCGTGCACGCGCCCAGGACGGTGCCGATTGGTCCGCTCTCAACGAGGCATTCTTCTTCGTCGATACCGCTCTCGCCAGTGACACCAACCTGGTCATCAACGAATTCAACTACCGCCCTCTTCCTCCTTCCCCAACCGAAGAAGCCGCCGGCTTCAACGAGCGGAGTGACTTCGAATACATCGAACTCACCAACATCTCCTCCTCTGACATTGATCTCACCAACGTACAATTCAGCGCCGGAGTGAATTTTAATTTCAGTGACGCTTTGACCGGAGTAATCCTTCCCGGCGGAGAAAGAATCCTTTTGGTCAATAACTTCGTCGCCTTCACCAGCCGTTACCCTGACGTTCCCGAGTCCCTGATCGCCGGTGAGTTTTCCGGCAGCCTCAGCAACGACGGAGAAGCAATTGAGCTTCTCGCTGGCGACACCACTCCGATCCGCTCATTCACCTACAACGACCAGACCCCATGGCCCACCAGCGCGGATGGAGACGGCTACAGCCTCGTCCTGATCGATCCCACCTCCAACCCGGACCACACCGAGGCGACAAACTGGCGGGCCAGCGTTGCGACCAATGGCAATCCCGGCGGCACCGACTCCACGACTTTCCCTGGTCCGGACCCACTCGCCGATGCCGATAGGGATGGCACGAATGCTCTTCTGGAATACGCACTGACCAGCTCCGACTCCATCGCCAATGACAGCCTCCTTCCTACCAGCTCGATCACACTCGCCGATCTGGGTGGCGGCGATGTCGAAACCCTTTCCTTCGTCTTCCTCAAAAACCTCGAAGCGGAAGATTTGATCTACGAAGTCCAGCTCTCGCCTGACCTCATCGATTGGGACTCAGATCCTGCCGAAGTCATCCACAGTTCGTCAGTGAACAATGGCGACGGCACCAGCACTGAGACCTATCTCATCGCCACTCCTCTGAACGCCGAACAGAAGAGTTTCGTTCGCCTTCACGTCAGTCAGAAATAGCGGCCCATTGGGATAAAGATCGCCGCAACAATTTTCTACAGATTGAAGCATCGAATTCGAAAGACTGATGCCGGCAATGAAGTCGACATCATCCTCATCTGGAATTCCAGAACCGGCCCAGCGGCACCAGCTTGGTCGAATGGCAGCAAGTCATCGACAACATCGAATCACCGGGAAACCAAGCCACTTTCCGAAATACTCTCACAGGTGTCGTTCCCGAGAAAATCTTCCTCCGCGTTCACCAAATTGTGAACTAAAGCACCAAAGAATTTTTCGCAAAAATATCGAAGTCTGCACTTTCACGGTGCATACTTCTATTTTCATACCATATTATCATATGTCTATTGTCAGATTCTCTGGCACCGTCCTCGGGAGTAACGATCCCGGACGTGCCACTCGCGCTCAACTTCTTTCCCTCCTCTTCAACGAAGGTTGGGACATCTACAATTCCAACGGTGATCAGAAAATCACGCTCAACAACATTGAGAAAAAGATCATCGAATCCGATGCCTTCCTCTTCACTCCCGGAGCCACCCTGGAGGACATGTTTAAGGCCATCTCCATCTTTGTCGGCTACCAAACTCTAGACCCCCACCTGACTGGAAAGCCCACGGTCATTCTCAACAGCGATGGCTCCTGGGATTCCTTTTTCTCGGTCCTCTCTCATCTCGAATCACTCGGAACGATCAAACAGGATCACCGCAAATTTCTGCTCAAAGCCAATTCACCAGAGCGCGTCATCGGGCTTCTCGATTCCGCAAAGTCGCAAGGCCTTCCCAATCCTGACCGGGAGAAAGTCAACGAAACCACTCTTCCGGAAGCCGACGAGATAATCCCCGATCACTACAACGGAAATGTCTGCGTCTTCTGCTCGGCAACCTTGGAAGACCCCGGATATCTCGCCGACGGAGAAGCATTCGGAAAGACTCTCGCCCAAAACAATATGGGCTGTGTTTCCGGAGCTGGAAAATCCGGTATCATGGGAGCGGTCGTCAAAGGCTCGGTGGACGCAGGTGGTTGGACTGCCGGCTCAAACGTCCCCCACATCATCGAATTGGAAGGACTCCCCGACGGGCTCTCCCAATTCTGGCTGCGCGAAGACATCTACACCCGCATGGAAGTCATGATCGAAAACTCCAATGCCTTCGTCATCTTCCCGGGTGGCGCTGGCACCTTCCAAGAGCTCCTTGCCTTGATGATCTTCAAGCAAAACAACCATGAGCTGATGACCGGAAAACCCGTTGTGATCTTCAATCGGAAAAACGAAATGGAAATTGGATTCTGGGAGCCGTTGATCACCTTGATGGCATCAATGTGCGCTCCCGACTCGTTTGCGATCGTCGATCAACTCGATGAAATCCTCCCCTCCATCCTCGAACGATTTGAAAATAAGAGCGCGGCTTGCTAAGCTACAAAACCATCACCCAAAGCGGAGTATTGGGAGTGGGCCTATTCAGAGTCTTCCCTCAGGCTGCTCACGGATTTAGCCAATCCGAAAAGCAGGTAGAAATTACTCCAAGCCACGCCATCAACCCGATCAACCAAGCTTTCACAGCGACAGACCGACACTCGAATAGAAAGCAGGGAAATTTCGGATTGGGATTCCCTTCATTTCCATTTTAGATTTTTGCGCTAGACTAGCCCCAAGATGCGCATCGTCCTCCTTCTTTTTGTCCTCATTTCTCCTCTCATCGGAGGGAATATCCGGATCGACATCCAACACCAATACGAAGGCAAGCCGCTCCTGCTCAACTCGATCCGCTATGGGAAGAGCGAAACATTTTCGATCTCCAGGTTAAGCTACCTTCTCAGCTCCTTTGCCTTTCAGTCGGATGACGGAGAATGGCACGAACTTCCCGATCAATACGCCTACCTCGACGCAGGAAAGAGACGCACCTCCTTCTCGCTCGTGAATGTCCCCGCCGGAACCTACAGGGCCGCCCGCTTTTCGGTCGGAATCCCAAAGAAGACAAATCACGAAAAACCGAACCAATACGCCGACGATCATCCCCTGAATCCCAACCTCAGTCAGCTCCATTGGGGCTGGAAAGACGGCTACATCTTTCTCGCACTCGAAGGGAAATACCGGAACCCAAAAAAGGAACTCGCTGGCTTCGTTTACCACCTCGCCAACGACAACAACTTCAATCGCCAGCAGTTGGCGGTGAACTTTCACGTTAAAGAAAACACCGCCATCGCCTTGAAATTCGATGTGGAGAAAATCCTCCATCATCCTCGTCCCATCTCATTCATCAAAGACGGAGACTCCACCCACTCCCATCCCGGCGATCCCATTGCCAGTTCGCTTGTCGCTAATTTACAAAGTTCCTTCAGCATTCAGGGTGTCCGCTATCCGCCCAACGAAAAACCCACCAAGAAAGTCGAGCCTCTGTATCTTCCTGGGAAATTTACGCCCTATCCTTTCAAGATGAGCAGCAGCTTTCCCCTTCCGACGCTCCCGCCAGACAACCCGCTCATCACAGAACGTGTTGACTTGGGAGAGCGGCTCTTCTTCGACACCATTCTCTCCATTGACGGCACCGTATCCTGTGCGGCCTGCCACGATCCTTTTATTGCCTTCGGCGATGACCAACGAATCTCCCCGGGCTTCGAGGGTCGGGAAGGCCCCCGAAATTCCATGCCTATTTTTAACATGGCCTGGAAATCGAGTTTTTTCTGGGATGGCCGCGCTCCCAGTCTTCGCAAACAAGTTCTCTTCCCGATTCAAAACCACCTAGAAATGGCAGCCGACCTCAACTCCGTCCTGCGCCGTCTCAACGGTCGCAGCAACTACCGCAAGGATTTCGATAAAGCCTTTGGACCCGGAAAAGTGACCGCAGAGAAACTAGGTCTCGCCTTGGAAAGCTACGTCCTAACTCTTACCAGCTACGATTCAAAGTTCGATCGCGCCATGGCCGGAAAGGAAAAGCTCACCAAACACGAGCAACGCGGCATGGAGCTCTTCTTCACGGAATACGAACCCCGTAGCAAAAAATTCGGAGCCGATTGCTTTCACTGTCACGGAGGAGCCAATTTCTCTGACCATCAATTCCACAACAACGGACTAAAACCGACCAAAGATCTTGGGCGCTTCCACATCACTGGAAAGGACTCTGACAAAATGAAGTTCTCAACGCCAAGTCTCCGCAACCTCACCTACACGTTCCCTTACATGCACGACGGACGCTTCAAAACCCTCGAAGATGTCATGGCCCACTACAACGGGCCCATGCACCGCAGCGAATCCCTCGACGCCAACCTTGCCAAGCATCCAAAAGAAGGCCTCCGTCTCAGCAAAGAAGATCAAGCTGCCATCATCGCCTTCCTCAAGACCCTCACCGATCCGCAATACGACGTGAATAATTAATCGTCAGCGACGAAGACCAAGATCGTCCGGCTGGGCAAATAGATCGTCAGCTTACCTTCGACGACAGGATAGGCCACCGAAGAATCGGTCCTGTCGTGTCCGCCAAATTTCTCTTCATCCGAACTCAAGACCAAGCGGTAGTCTCCCTCAGCATCAAGCGGGAAAGAATAATCCGAGACTGACTCCGTGGGATTGAGATTGATCGCGAAAACGAGGCCTCCCCGCTCAAACTGCACGCAGAGGTTTGCCTGGTCGAGATTCAGAAGCTTGGCCGGGGCCGACGAAAGCAGAGAATGTGCGCGTGCCAATTCCAGCATCGCGGCATCGAAGCGTTCCAGTTGACCGTATTTTAAGTCCTCGTTGTCAACGAGAGACCATTGACGACGGGCATACTGGAAACTCCAATCATTTCCCTCTCGTGGAAAGTCGACCCATTCCGGATGACCAAATTCATTGCCCATGAAATTCAAATAACCCTCGCCGCCAACCGCGAGCGTAAACAGGCGGAAGATTTTATGCAGCGCAATCCCACGCTCAACCACCGGGTCGGCATCCCCCACTTGCATGTGGTGATACATCGCCGCATCCATCAACCAGAAGGCCAGCGTCTTATCCCCGACCAAGGCCTGGTCGTGACTCTCAGCGTAGGCAATCGTCTTCTCTCCCTCGCGACGATTTGAAAGCGTATGATAAATTTCATCGAGATTCCATTCTTCATCCGGAGTATGCTTGAGGAGTTTGATCCAATGATCCGGAATCCCCATCGCGAGCCGATAATCAAATCCCATACCACCCTCTTCAAGCGTGCGGCAGAGTCCCGGCATTCCACTCATATCCTCGGCAATACTCAAGGCCTTCGGACGGATCTCGTGAATGAGTTGATTAGCCAACTGCAGGTAGGTTACGCCATCCCATTCCACGCCATCAAGGAAGTAACGGTCATAATGATCGAAGGTAATATTTCCGTGATGGTGGTAAAGCATCGAAGTGACCCCATCGAAGCGGAAGCCATCGAAGCGGAATTCCTTGAGCCAGTAGGCGAGATTAGAAAGCAGAAATCGCGAGACTTCGGGTCGGCCGTAATCAAAAAGTCGCGAGTCCCACTGCGGGTGTTCGTGGTGGTGAAAGTAGAGTCCCTCCTCGCCATCGAGAGCCGTCAGGCCTTCCGAGAAATTTTTCACCGAATGTGAATGCACGACATCCATCAAAACTGCGATGCCCAGCCCGTGGGCGGTATCAATCAGGTATTTTAAATCCTCGGGCGTGCCACAGCGGGACGCCGGAGCGAAGAAATTCGCGACGTGATATCCAAACGACCCGTAGTAAGGATGCTCCGCAATCGCCATCAGCTGAACGACATTGTAGCCGAGTCTGGAAATCCGCGGCAGAACGTCGTCGGCGAATTCCCGATAGGTCCCCACGCGATTTTCCTCCGTCGCCATTCCGACATGGGCTTCATAAATCCGGGGAGCATCCAGCGTAGGAAGGTCATTCCGCCATTTGTATTCCTCCTCGGGAGCCCAGACCTGTCCGCTGAAGGCGTAGGTTTCTTCATCCTGAACCAGTCGACGAATATACGCAGGAATTCGGTCGTGCGCGCCATTAGCTCCGGCTACGCGGACTTTCACCAGGTCTCCGTGTTTTAAGACATCCCTTGGGAGTCGCACTTCCCAAATCCCCTCCTCCAACCGGGTCATCGGGTAAGCGTCCCGCGACCAATCGCAAAAATCTCCCGTCAGCGAAAGAGCCTTCGCTCGAGGCGCCCATTCACGATAAACCCACTCTTGGCTCGATTTTTCGAAGTGAATCCCCAGTTCCTCATGAGCGGTAGCATAGGCTTCGAGAGAGCCATATTGCGCACAAATCCGCGCTAATTCCTTTTCGTATCGAGACTTTCGGGCCGCGATCGCCTCCGCATATGGCTCCAGCCAGGGGTCAATTTTCACCAGGCCGGGGAGGTTCTTTTTGCCGCTCACGCCCCTAGCCTAGCAAGCGTCAGACCATTCCTACCACTCAATCCGAGAGAATCGCTTTATTTTTCCTAATCATTTAGGTATGTAAACAAGAGCATGGCACGGCGAGAGCGACCATTTCAGTTCAAGCAACGTGCCCGGACCAACCGCCGGGCACGTCGCCCGAGCTTTGGCGCCCGCCTTTTGGACGCCCATAACCGGGCCTGCGACCGCGTCAATCGCCCCGGAAACCGCCGTCAACAGATGTCCCGGCAGTCCGCCATTGCCGGAACAGCGGTCCCGGAGGACTTCGAAGAACATCACTTGCCGATGTTCAAACGCATCCTGCACTGGGTTCTTGCCTTTGCCCTAGTGCCTCTCTGTTTCATCACCGTGGTCACCCTCTTCCAGCGGGTCAATTCCGAGAACTTCATCCTGAGCTTCTGGCGCTCGAGTTCCTTTTTCTACTTCACGATCGGGGTGGCCCTGATGATCGGATGGTTCATTTCAGGACTTCTCAACAACTTCTTCCTCTACCTCTATGTCCTGGGCCACGAAATGACCCACGCGATGTTTGTTTACCTCTGCCTGGGAAGAATCAGTGACATCAGAGTCAGCACGGATGGCGGCTACATTATGACCAACAAGTCGAACATCATCATCGCCTTGTCACCCTACTTTGTCCCCTTCTGGTCGCTCGTCGCCATTTCAATCCACGGATTCCTCAACTGGAGCTATCCGATTCCCCACAGCGAAGATGCCCTCATTCTCATCCTCGGTGGCACCTGGTGCTTCCACGTCATCTGGACGGCCTGGATGATTCCCAAAGACCAGCCTGACTTGAAGGAGAACGGAACCTTCTATTCGCTCATGATCATTATCCTGGCGAATCTGATCATCCTTGGCGCTCTGATGTGCATTACCTCAAACGACCTGACTTTTGCCAAGTTTGCCTTCAATTGGTGGAACAACGTCCTCGACAGCTTCGAAGGCTTCCAGCGGGCTCTGGGATTAGGCCGCTGAAGCCCTTATTCCCCCAGAATCGCCATCGCCGAGATTCTCACAAATGGACCAGGGTCACCCTTGTGTCGAATCTTCCCTTCCTTATCGAGGACATAGCATAGCGGCCATCGGGCGACACGATAGGTCGTTTCGATTTCCTGTTCAAAGTCAGCGAAGTTCCTAAACAAAACTTTTCCTTCCTTCGTGTAATCACGAAGAGTCAACAAGCTATCCTGACACGCTCCGATGATCACCAGATCTTTTCCCTTGGCCTCCTCATGAAGTTTATTGAGAAAGGCAAGAGTCTCATCAGCGTTGGGCATCCAACTGGTCCAGAAAACAAAGACAACGACTTTTCCTTGATAGTCACTCAGCTTGAAAACATCGCCGGTAATATCGATCCCCCGCACATCCGGAGACTTCGCTCCGATCGACAACTTGGTCGTGCGGTAAAGCTCATCCGCCACCAAGCCTTGCAAAGTCGTCCGCCCAATCTTGAGATCAGGGCTCTTGATGGCCGTCTGGAGTTTGTTCAGGCGCTGCTTCATGACCCGAAAATCATCACCCAGCTTACGAAGAAGAATCGCCTGCCCCAATGCTGCCGCGCCTTTTACTGCCTTGTCGGGATTCTGCAATTCAACCTGCTGAAGAAAGGGCATGTCGCCGGGATCTGAAAATAGCGTCAGCGCCAGACAATAAGGACCGACCCGCGGACTCTTGGCATGAGAAGACTTGATTGCCTTGCGAATCATTGCCAAGGGAGTGGATTGCGGACTTTTACCGCTGACCACGACTTCCGGAGTCGTTGTCATCATCCAGGCGGCATACTCCAGAGTCCACGATTTGTTTAGTTCGGGCCTCACGACCTTCCAGACAGCAGCACCATATGCCTTGCTATCCGGACGATCTTTCCAGGCCGCTACCCGGGCTTCCTTATTCCGGGCATCCTTGACGGATTCCACCCAGGCATCAAATTTTTGATCATAGGCCCGGGTCAGGGCCTTCGCTCTGGCTGCGCCTTCCTGCCCCAATACCGGAGCCATCGATAACAAAAAAAATCCCACAAAAATTCGCATGGCGGAAACGTGGCTTAGTTTATTCTGATTGCCAAGGATTCTACTCCTCTTCGTCTTCTCCGGCCAATTTCTCAGCCAGTTCTTCGAGATAATCCTTACCCACAATGTATCCCACGCACTTGGCCGATCCACACAGGCAGGGATGATCTTTGTAGCATTCGACATCAAAACCATAATCGAAGGTAATCTCCTCATCTGTCTCAATATCCCGCAGGGCCTGAATATAGATCCGCTTCCCTTCCTGAATTGCCTCACAATTGGGCTCACAGGAGTGATTGATCAGACGGGCGGGGTTCCACTCGACGCTTCCATCCAAATCCCACTTCTTGGTCAGATTAAAAATATAAACGGCCGCCGCTCCGGTCTTCTCAGCCACTTCCATCTGAGCCAAAGCTCGCTTTTCGCTCTCCTTCTTATTGATCCGGTTGCCAACGTATTCGATGACATACTCCTCCTTGGGGATCGATTTCACCGCGTAGACTCCACGACCGTGAATAATTGACCCCCGCACTTCAACAAAGTCGCTTTTCCCGCGCTTGGTCAGCTTTTCAATGCGCCGAAGTTCGTCGGCTTTGCTGAGCGGCTCCTGCTTCTTCTTTTTCTTCTTCCCCATATTTTCGACTCGATTTTACTTTCGTTCGGCAGTCTCAATGGGCGGAAAGCCCAACAATTTTTCATTTTTCGGCAAAAAAGGATATAACTGCCTGAGCTGGATTCCGGTTATCCCCGCCCCACTGACAAAAGTCCATGCCTCCTGCCCCTTGGCTCCCAATGCCGCTTTGGAGGCAATGGCAATCTGAAAACGCCTGGAACGAAGCTTCCTAAGCCTGGCTGGTTGGACTTCCCGATCCATGACTGCGTAGTCGTTGACTGTCGGGACAAATACCATCCAGTCTTTATAACCTCCTGATTTGTAATTCACTTCATGCCCCACCATTGCTTGCTGGGCGACGGCGGCCTGAAAAATAAATCCTTCTGCCACCATTTTCTTGAGAAGCCGAACATTATGCGCCTGATAGGATTTGATATCCGGGAATCGCCCCCTCAAGGCAATTTTACTCCAAGCCGGATTCTCTTTCTCCACCAAGGCTCTAAAATCACCCCTTACGCTCTTGTTAATCAAAGCCTGGGTCGCTTTCTGCGCCGACAACATCACTTCCTGCGGCACCGGTTGCTTGGGCGGCACTTGAATAATCCCCCCCTGCCCGAATAACGGAAGGCAGGAAAACACGATGAGCAAGAGCACTTTCATGTTCGACTCGATGACATCCCAGCCGCCTCCAGTCAAGTCCGAGCCGCAGGTGAAAATTTAGAATGAGTTAAGGAAGTAATCAGGCTTTGCATTTTCCCAAGCTCATCGGTAAACATCTTCTTCATGGCGAAGCAAGGTTTGGGAAAAGGACTCGGAGCACTTATCAGAGGCAAAGGCTCGGACTCAGAACCAGACACCAAGGTTGAGTTGCTCCCCGGCGAAAAAGTCATTCAAGCCCCTCTCTCTGAAATCGTTCCTTCCCCCCTTCAGCCCCGGAAACACTTTGCCGAGGGCTCATTGGACGAACTCAGCGCCTCGATCCGGGAACTCGGAATCATCCAGCCTCTCATCGTCCGACGCGTGGAGGACAAATATGAGCTCATCGCCGGGGAACGCCGTTGGCGGGCCTCACAATTGCTCAAGCTGGAAACTGTCCCCATCATTGAGAAAGTTGCCACCGACCAGGAAGTCCTTGAGATGGCTCTCATCGAGAACCTACAACGCCAGGATCTTAATGCCATCGAAGAAGCTGCCGGTTATATTCGACTCGCGAAGGACTTCTCCCTGAAGCAAGAGGAAATCGCCACCCGCGTCGGTAAGTCCCGCGCCAGTGTCGCGAACTCAATGCGCCTTCTCGATCTCCAGGAACCGATCCAGCGCCACGTCGCCGACGGGTATCTCACCGTAGGGCACGCCAAGGCGATTCTTGGTGTGAAAGATCCCAAAAATCAATTGGCAGTGGCCGACCAGATTCTTCGCCAACACATGACTGTGCGGGCTGCTGAAAAATTCGTTCAAGACTTCCACAAGAACGGACAGAAAAAAACAAAGAAGAAAGGCCAGGAGGCTGTCGACCCTCATATTGCCCGGATTCAAAACCAACTGCGAAACCACTTCGCAACCCACGTGCAAATTTCCCACAGGGAGAAGAAGGGAAAAATCGAGTTGGAATATTACGGCAACGACGACCTCGGTCGCATCTTGAATCTACTCGGGATCTCCGTAGATTGATTTCCGTGACTAACCTGCCTCGACTCGGTCTCACTTTCCTATTCTTCCTCCTTCAATCTTGTGGAGAGAAAGACCTTCAAAAAGAGGGGCCATCTATCCCAACTTCTCCGATCCCTGAAGAAGCCGTCACCAAATTCTCCGGAGACAATGCCTTGCATCATGTCGCCGCGATCAATGAGTTCGGCCCCCGTCCCGCGGAATCGGAAGGATACCAGAGGAGCCTGGGGTATCTGGAAAAAACCCTCAAGAAACTCGGCTGGAAAACCAAGAGACAATCTTTTCCCAGCTCGACGCCAATTGGAACAGTCAACTTTACCAACCTTCTGGCCCGGCATTCGCCGGACAGCGAGCCCGATTGGTCGGTCTCTCCGCCCTATCTCGTGGGAGGTCATCTCGACAGCAAACGTTACCCCGAAATCATCTTCCTAGGAGCAAATGATAGTGGCTCTTCCACCGGCGTCATGCTCGAAGTCGCCCGGGTCCTCTCGCAACACGGCGACGCGGCAAACCAAGTTGAATTAATTTTCTTCGACGGCGAGGAAGCCATGCTTAAGAGCATCGACCCGAAGCGAGATGGCCTCTACGGAAGCCGCTATTTTGCAGGGCATTTGAAATCCCGTAAAAACAAGCCTCATGCCGGAATCATCATCGACCTTGTCGGCGACGAAAAAGTCCCTCTTCTCATTGGACTCGATTCCCATCAAAATCTCCAGTCCCACGCTCGCGTGGCGGCCCGCAACCTAAGCCTCGAAAAATTCGTCATCAATGCAAGTGGTTCAATCATCGACGATCACGTTCCGCTGATCAACGGGGCCAACATTCCCTGCCTCCACCTCATCGGTGATTTCCAAAAAATGCCCTACTGGCACACCAAGGACGACACTATCGACAAACTTTCACCAAGAGCACTCGAGAACTGTGGTCAGCTCGTCTTAAAAATTCTCCACCAGCTCACCGCAGACTAGCGGCGGGCCTGCTGACGAGCCCTGACTTTCTCGCGTTGGACAAAAAGAGGAATCAGTTGGGTTTCGATAAAATCAAAGCCTGCCTGCAAGCCGCTACCCCGGTAAACCCTTCCAATCTCAGCTTCCACCGAGGTCGGATTCCCCTTGAGCCGGAGAAACTCGTTGGAAGTCGCCCTTACGAAAGCCTCGCCATCAATCTGCCCCTTTTCGCGGATCAACCATTCCCGGACATAGAGCGCCAACACGGCGTCACCCACCCAGGCTTCTTCCCTCTCACGATCTATTTCTTCACTCGATTTTTTCATTTCCTTGGGGCTGTTGAGCTCCCCCTGACATATCCAAGCGGAGCCTCGCCTCAGACTCACGATCCCAGAATCCACTATCGAGTTCAATGTAGACATTCGAGTAAGGAAGGGCCGTCTTCGTCTTGAGGACAAGAACGGCATACTTGTCCGCATCGCTTTGTGCAAGCAAGGTAAGTGCCCGATGATCCATTTGATTCACAGCATGCCCGTGCAACGCATCATTTAATCGTTCACGGAACTGATCCACTCCGGGCGAAAGATCGTTGACCAAAAATGGAAGCTCGCGCGCCGTAGTGAATCTTGGTCTAACATTTTCAGACTGTTCCAAAAGGTTCACGATATATTCCACCACCTCCGGTATTTCGCCGTCAATCACGACCGTTCGCGTGCCACGACGGGAAATCACGGGAAAAGATGACTCGGCGACAATGACCCAATTTCGAGAACCCAATGCGGCCACCTCACGCGACACCGCAGCCCCCCACGCAGGAGGAGGATTCTCGGGCGGGCGACTTCCGCATCCCATAAAGGCCGGAATAAGAAATGGGAGGAGGAATTTCATGGGGATACTACGCAACGAATGCCTCCAGAGTTACATCAAGCTCGCCCCTGCTTCAGCAAGATCGCTCCGCTCGCCTCGACTCAAGGTGACGTGGGCCGCAAAACCCTGCCCGCGCATCCGCTGGCGGGTATATACGAGACCATTACTTCGACTGTCAACATAGGGATGATCAATTTGCGCGGGATCTCCCACCAAGACCAACTTGGACCCCCGAGACATTCGCGTCACCACCGTCTTAGCTTCCTGGGGCGTCAACTGCTGGGCTTCGTCGAGAATGAAGAAGCGATTCGGAATAGAACGGCCCCGGATGTAACACAATGCTTCCACCTCAATCACTCCCTGATTCACCAAGTCGTCATAGGGTTTCTTAATCGTCTCGCTTTCCGACTTATTACGCTTTCGCTTAGGACCTTGCTTACTCTGAGAGTTCATTAAAAGCTCCAGAGCGTCATAGATCGGCTGAAGCCAAGGCCGCATTTTCTCCTCCAACGAACCAGGCAAAAATCCCAGCTGGTCACCCATCGCTACCACCGGACGACTGACCGTGAGCCCATTGAAATCCCTGCTGAACACTCCGTGAAGCCCGGCCGCCATGGCCACCAGGGTCTTTCCTGTTCCAGCCTGGCCGTAACAAGTCACCAACGAAATCTCCGGGTTCAATAGAGCATCAATGAAACACTTCTGTCCGAGATTCAGAGGTCGCAGATTATGCCCGTCTGGAATGCGAATGACCTCGGGAACCATCAACCGAACCAATTTTCCCGAAGCACTGAGGCGCGCTGGGATCGTCTGCTTCTCCCCCGCTTCCAAAAGAACATATTGATTGATATGTAATGCCTTCGTGCGTTCTGGATCCAATTCTATCTCTCCGGAACTGGCAAACCGTTGAAGTTCATTTTGATCCAGAGGGAGCCGAGCCATTTCCCTCTTGGCTGCCTCCTGCGGCTCGACTTTATCATTCAGATAATCCTCACATGTGATGCCCACAGCCCTCGCCTTGAGTTGCATATTCAAATCTTTGGTCACCAACACGACCGGCGGATCAACATTTTCCTGAAGGAGTAAGGTGCAGGCGAGAATCCGGTGATCCACCCGGACACGATCAGGAAAAATTCGATGGAATTGCTGCAACATGGCACTGCTTTTCTCACACAAATCAGGGTCGTAAATCACCAGACGAATGGTTCCCCCACCATCCGTGCTCACTCCGGAGGTCACCCTTTCGCTACTATCAAATATTGAGAGGAGGGTGCGGTGGATTTTTCGGGCATTGGCTCCCCGCTCGGTTTGCTCATTCTTGAACCGATCCAACTCAGATAAGACATCCGCCGGAATACAAAGGTGATTTTCTTGAAAGCGATTTAAGCAACCCGGGTCGTGCAGAAGCACATTGGTATCGAGAACGTAGTGCTTGCCAGGAGCTTCCGGCTGCCTCAGACCGAATTGACTAAGCTGGGCCTCGCTGAGTTTGGAGTCATTCCCACTTGCATTTGAAGAATCAGGTGAGGAAGAGATTTTGGGATCGGATGGAGCATCGATCATACTGGTTAGGATTTATTTTGGTGACGGTGGTATAAAAAAACCGCAATGAAGGCCGTTGTTCCCTCGAAGCGGTTTAGCGGAAAATTTTCATTAACTATTCCTAATTAAATCCCAATTCCCCATCTGCGCAATCATATTCGATGTGAATCTTTTCCAATTCACTACGGTCAATTTTCCCCAGAGGACCTCTGGGAAGATCATCTAAAAAGGCCCATCCGGAGAGACGCTCCAGGCCCGGCATCTTTCGATTTAATAAATTTATCTCACAGGGCTCTCCCTGAACGAGCAACCACAACGTGACTCCTCGTCGCTCGCTTCTTTTCTTCAAAATCACCACCGGACATCCAAGCGCATCACGCCACTTTTTCTCCACCTCATCCAAATCCACTAATTCCCCGAGAATCTTTACCTGTCGATCCGCTCTTCCCAGAATTCGCAGATTTCTCCCTTCCAGCCCAACGAGATCGTTCGTCAAAAACCACCCCTCCTCCTTCGGATCGAAGCACCGGAATTCCCCGTCCTTTTTTTCAATCACCCAACTCAAAAGCCCTCCTCCCTTCAGAGCCAATCGTCCCTCATCAAGCCTGGCCTCCCAGCCTTCCATCAATGGCAACCCGTCACCGGTGGCTATCTGCGAGGAAGTCTCCGTCATCCCATAACTTGGCAACACCGGCCACCCGAGAGCGATGGCCCGCCCTTGCAATTCCTCATCCAATGCCCCGCCACCCACGACAATTACCCGCATCGATTTAGGAGCAACCAACTCACATCGAACTATATCACTCAGCTGGGCAGGAACCAAGGAAGTCACCGAGACTTTTTCCCGCTCGCACCAGCCCGCAAAGCGATCAGCCGACCAGGCTTCTCCAAATTCCACCAAATTAGCACCGCTGAAATAGGCTCTCGCAGACAAGCCAAAACCGCCGACATGGCTCGTTGGCAACGCCAGCCCCAATATATCCCCGGCAGAAATCTTCAAATGGGCAATCACGTTCCGTGCCGACCACTCCAAAGCCTCCTTTGAAAGTGCAACCCACTTCTCCACGCCACTGCTCCCGGAAGTTTTAAAAACAAGATGGTTTTGAAACTCTTCTCTTCCAGCCAACCACTCATCCAAGGCCGCATCTCCGCTCATCAACAACGGTTCGCAATTGTTCCAAGATGGAAATTTCAACACCCCAAAACGGTCTTCCGACTATGCCCTGCAAACAAGGCAATTTACCGACAATAAAAAACCGCCCTTCCGACACGTGGCAAGGCAGTTGCTTTAAAATTATCCCTGCGAATTAAAACTTAAATCCGGCATTCAAGCCAACGTAGTGACTTTCGGAGACCTCTCCCAGACGGGCCTGATAATCGAGGCCAAGATTCACTCCGCTATCAAGGAGGTAGTTCACCGCAATCCCTATCAAGGATCAATAAATCTATAGTTTCCGGAATAAAACAATCGATCGAAACACCCAAACATCAGCTTTTCAACCAATCCATATCTCCCAATAAGTCACTGAATCCAAATCCTTTACCTGCTGGGGATCGAAATGCCGGACTCAACTCACCCAACTCCTCGCTGAACGGATTCGCTACAAAGGCCCCATGACTCTGCAAGCCGCAGATTTCCCTAATCCCTGATTTTCCCGCCTCGTAGGCCGCAAAACATTGGCCAATCGGATGATCCAGGTAACTGGTCACCACAACACGTTGACTCGACGCTCGGGGGATCTCCTCGATGGCCGGTTTAATCACCAAAACCTCCGACGCCCCCCCGTCTCTCGCCATCTCGCGATCATTTGCCACCGAAACCGGCAGCCCGGCCCAATCCACCGGACGGAAAGGCGACGGATCCTCCACAAAATCTATTCTCTCCAATTCCTCTCTCTCCCACCGGGAAAGAATCCCACGCAGTTCCTCACAATTTGCCAGTTCATTGAAATCGATTCTCCACCGGATATTCGGCCACCGGGATGAAAGATCGCGGATTTTCTCCATCTCGTCCCTCACCATCCTCCCCGCCTTCACCTTCACCACGGAGAACCCCCGCTCTGCAGCCTCCTCCAAGCCCTCCTCGGAAATCCCAACCATCAAAAAATGACTCTTCGGAACCACCACGCCCTCAAACAAAGACACGCCCTCCTCCCGGGCCCTCCCATCAACCTCCGCACAATACAAGGCCCTCCGTACTAGGCGAGACTTCCTCGGCCCCTTCAAATCCTCCAGACACTCTGCAAGAGTGGGATCACCTAACTCCGGCCAGGGATGAAGACATCCAAATCCCTCTCCCACCCGAATCAAGGCCCCGGGGTAAATCCGCCGCTCCGTCCTGGCACCCAGTCCCATCGCCGATTGCAACTCATAGCGCGATATCCAAACACTCATCGCTACTCCCAGAGGAAGGATTGTTTGCGGGAAATCACTTCGGATCCATCTAACAAAGTCATCCGCCAAGCCAACACGCGACCGTTTTGATAGTAATCCGATCCCGTAATTTGAAATTCGGTCCTCCCCTCAGGAGACGGAGGCAAAACCCGCGTCATTTTTTTTATCCTCGCCCCTGTCGACTGCTGCCGGTATTCGAACACGATCTTCACCGGTCGGTTCCCACTCAATTCACGCCAGCTCAACGTATAAAAGTGCCCTTTTCTCAACTCTCGCGTCTTCTCGGTGACCGCGCCATACAGACGCTTGTTCATCTCTGCCCTAATAAATTCATTCCCGTCTGCCACCGTGTCGGATCGCAAATGAAACTGCCGAACTCTAAACCGCTCGGAGGACGCACACGACGCCAAAGCCAGACTCAACAGCGCTAAAACAACTCTCACGCTGCGAATCTTCGATTTTCGGGGTTCAATATTCAATCTAAATCACTATGATCCCACCCAACATGGAAGAAAGCATCCGGGAAAGGCTCGACCAATTCATCAATAAAAAAGGTCTTCGACAGACCTCGCAACGCGATGAAATCGTCGACGTCATCTTTGCTTCCGACGAACATTTCACTCCGGAACAACTCTTCGACCGCCTCCGTTCGGCAGGATCGGCAGCTTCCAGAGCCACCGTCTACCGCACTCTCGCCTTGCTCGAGGAAGCCGGACTCATTCACGAAATCGAGCTCGGCGACGGCCAAACCACCTACGACCCGAACTTCCTCGATCGCCCCACCCACAACCACCTTGTCTGCGTCGATTGCGGAAAAGTCGTCGAGTTTGAAGACGAACACCTCGACCTGCTCAACGACTGCGTGACCCGACGCCTCGGCTACCGACCGGTCCGCCAAAGCCTCCGGATCGAAGCGGCCTGCGAAAAACTACGTATGCGGGGGAATTGCCCCGACCTCATCCAAGCACGGATGGAAGGCAAACGTCTGCCCAACCGCAAGCGGTGAGCTCCTTCGCGCCTGATTGACCCTCCTCGAATTTTGGCACTCGTGATCACGGAGTCGCCTATTTGATAAGACCGATGACCATTGTTATTTTTTGAATTTCTTAATGGACTTAGATTGCAAACCCCCATATCGTACTCCTCACCCCATTTCTAAACTAAGCCTAATGAACAAAAAAACACTCCCCCTCACTGCTTTTGCTTGTGCGGTGCAGCTGCCCACAGCTTCGGCAGCGATCATCGCAGGATCTGACTTCTCTGACGCTGCAGTCTTCAATGCCGCTGGCGGAGCTTACGACATCGCCCTTACCAGCACGGACGACCCTAGCCCTGCCGACGGCATCACCGTTAGTGACTGGGTCTTCGCAAACGCTGGTAAATTCCAGAACTTTGACAACAATGCGCAGGTCAACATGCCCAGCGATCTGGTCACTAAGATCGACGGTGACGGCCAAACACAGCCATCAGTCGGAACTTCACCTGATGGCTATTCTTCAGTGAGCTTCTCGATCACCATTCCGGAGACTCAAAGCCTCGACCTCACTTCGGTGACCTTTGACTACAGGAACGCAACCCCCAGCGGAGCCGTTCGCTGGCTTGCCTTCCGCACCAGCATCGACACAAACCTCACCTTCAGCGAACTCGGTGGTGCGCGCCCAGCAGTGCGAAACGGGAACGTCGATCTATCCGGCGCGGCCTATCAGGGACTCACCGATACAACGGTAGAGTTTTATTGGTATGCCGGTGGTCAGGGAAGTGGCGACATTGACTTTGATACCGTAGTCATCAACGGCGACGTTTCACCGATCCCAGAGCCATCTTCCATCGCGCTTTTCGGTCTTGCTGGTCTCGTAGCAATGAGACGCCGCCGCTAGACCCCTGCGACAATCCGCATTTTTTTAAGGCTGCACAGGAAACTGTGCAGCCTTTCTTTCGGCTTACTTTCCGATTAAATCCAAGACACACTTCCCCCAACGCATGCCCCACACCTAAATCACCATGATCCGCAGACTCACCCATGCTCTCATAACTGGCAGCCTCTTACTCATCCTTTGGCATCCAATTTCCGCTGCGCCCATCGCTGGTTCGGATTTCTCAACGGCCGCAGTATTCGACCAGAATGGTGGCAGCTACGACATCGCCCTATCCGGCACCGACGACATCGATTCCACCGACAACGTCACCGTGACGAACTGGGTCTTTGGCGGAACGGGTAAATTCCAGAACTTCGACGGCAATGCCCAAGTCAGCATGCCCAGCGATCAGGTGACCAAGATCGACGGGAACTCAATGACGCAACCAGCTATCGGAACTTTGCCTGCAGGCATGGCCTATGTCAGCTTCTCGATCAACATCCCCGCCGGCACCACGGTTGACCTCAGCTCAGTAACCTGGCCGTGGAGAAAAGCGACCGGCAGTGGCAATGTCCGCTGGCTGGCCTTCCGTACCAGTCTCGACGCCAACCTCACTTTCAGTGAAATCGGCCTCGCCCGCCCAGCCGTGCAGAACGCGAACATCGATCTCTCCGGAGCCACCTACCAGGGGCTGACCGATACGACCGTGACCTTCTACTGGTATGCGGGCGGTCAGGGATCAGGTGACATCGATTTCGATACACCAGTCGTCCACGGCACCGTCAGCGAAGCGGCGGACAACCCTCCCACCGTCGTCAATTCCGCTGTGGCAGATCTTTCCCCCACTTTAGCAACTCTTGGAGGCGACGTCACCGACACCGGTGGAGCCAACCCCGACGTCATCATCTACTGGGGCGACAACGACGCCGGCACTACGGCAGGCAATTGGGACAACTCGATCGATTTAGGCAAACAAGGCGGCGCGTTCACTTCGGGCATCAGCGGCCTGACGCCTTCGACTTCCTACTTCTTCCGCTGCTTCGCCAGCAACAGCGCCGGAGATGACTGGGCGGATTCAACAGCCACCTTCTCAACCGGAGCCCCGCCAAACCCACCGACGATCGTCAACAATGCCGCCACGGGCATCGGCTTCATCGAAGCGGACCTCAACGGCACCGTGACCGCCACGGGTGGAGAAACACCAAACGTCACCCTCTTCTACGGCGACAACGATGGAGGCACCAATCCCGGATCTTGGGACAGTGGGGTCAGCCTCGGTGCGCAATCAGGCGCCTTCACCACCGACCTCTTCGGCCTCACGCACAACACGACCTATTACTTCCGCGCCTTCGCAGAAAACTCCGGCGGCTCGTCCTGGGCATCGTCGACAGCCAACTTCGCCACCAATGCATTCTCTCCTCCGGCCGTCACCAACGGCGCGGCGAGCAACGTTACCGGAGCTGCCGCAGTAATTGGCGGCAGTGTCACTTCCACTGGCGGGGATCCACCGGATGTCACCATTTATTGGGGAGATAACGACGCGGGGACAACAGCAGGCAGCTGGGACAACTCCGTCACACTCGGCGAACAGAGTTCGGACTTTTCCTCCATCATTTCAGGCCTGAGTTCACTCACCACCTACTACTTTCGCGCCTTCGCTCAGAATGCCGCTGACTCGGCCTGGGCCGGCTCAACAGAAAGCTTCACCACTCTCGAAGTCAGTGAGCTCATCATGACTGAGTTCATGGCCGCCAGTGACGCAGGCCAGAGCAACAACCCGAACGGCTGGTACCCGATTGCCAACCAGGTCCCCGGCACCAGCGACGACTGGATCGAAATTCATAATACCAGCACCTCCCTGCTCGAACTCGACAACTGGCACCTCACCGATGATGCAACTAACCTCATCAAATGGACTTTCCCCGAAAACACCGACATCGTCGCCGGCGGCTATTTAATCGTCTATGCGTCTGGTAACGACACCCCGGATGCCAATGGCAACCTGCACACCAATTTCAAACTCTCAGCTGGAGGAGAATACCTCGCTCTCGTTCGCCCCGGCGGCGGCGGTGTCACCAGCGAATTCAATATCGGTGCAGCCGACTACCCCTCCCAGGACGAAGACATTTCCTACGGACTACACCCGAACACCTCGGAGCCCGTCTACTTCTCCTCTCCGACTCCAGGCTCAGCCAATGACTCCGGCGGAATCGCCCGGGTTGGAGATACCAGCTTTTCGCCCGACCGCGGTTACTACCAGTCTGCCATCGATGTGACCATCACCAGCATCACCCCCGGAGCCACCATTTATTACACGACAGACGGCACCAAGCCGGTCGATATCAGCGGCAACCCAACCGGCACCGCGACGGCCTACACTGGCCCAGTCCCGATCACCCAAACGACGCCCTTACGCGCAGCGGCCACCAAGTCCGGCTTCGCTCCCACCAACATCGATTCCCAAACCTACATCCTCCTCGATATCGACAACGCCAACCCCAACGGCACCGACACCGCCGGCTTGAACACGCAATTTCTCCAGCAAACCCAACCACCAGGCTGGGGCAACCTAACCTCGGGGGACTACAACATGGACACCACGGTATCGCAGGCCACTGCGCCCGCAACTGACCATCCGACCTCCACCGCCCAGACTATGCTACTTGGCATGCGCGACATCCCGACTATTTCGATCGCCATGAACCGCGATGATTTCAGCGGCAACAACGGTATTTACACCAACTCGACCAACGGAAGCCTCGAACAGGAATGCTCTGCTGAATTTATCCCTGCCTCCGTCGACACACGTAGCGACTGGCAGATCAACTGTGGCATTAAAGTGCAAGGTGGATCCAGCCGGAACCCGAGCTCAAGCCCGAAGCACTCGATGAACTTCCGCTTCCGCACCGAATACGGAGCTGGCAGATTGCGTGAGCCCTTATTCCCTGGATCCGAAGTCGAAGAGTTCAACTCGATCACCTTACGCGCCGGATACAATAACTCCTGGATTCACCGTAACGCCGGCCAACGCGGTCGTGGCTCGATGATCCGCGACCAATGGATGCGCGAGTCGATGCTCGACATGGGTAGCCCGGCCGCTGGACACGGCTTCATGGTGCACGTGTTCGTCAATGGCCTCTACTGGGGTGTCCACAACCTCTGCGAGCGACCGGAAGCTTCCCACTACGCCGCCTACAATGGTGGCGACGACAGCATGCTCGACGCCCGAAACGGCGGTTCATTTGTCGACGGCAGCTCCACCGCGTGGAATGCAATCTCTGGTGTCGTCTCCAGCGGCGACTGGTCGAAGATTCAGCAGGTGATCGATATCGATCAATACATCGATTACCAAATCATCAACCGCTACGGCGGTAATGCCGACTTGAAATCAGGCGGTAATTGGCGTGCGGCCGGTGGCGGACCTTTCCCCGGTGGTCAGCCTGAGCAGATGGCTCCTTGGCAACTCTACTCGTGGGACGGTGAGCGAAGCTTGGAAGGGCAGAATGCAAGTAATTCACCAATCGATCCGATGGGCGTACGCGGCACACTTGAAAGTAACCCCGATTATCGGGCCCGCTTTGCCGATCGCTTGCAAAAACACTTCTTCAACGGTGGCGCGCTCACTCCGGAAGCCACCAAGGCCCGCTGGATGAAATTTGCCAATAATCTCGACCGCTCGATTATTGCCGAATCGGCACGATGGGGCGACCACCGCGGCACTCTCTACACTCGGGACAACCAATGGCTCGCCGAGCAGAATCGCCTTTGTAATGTCTATTTCCCTCTTCGTAGCGCCAACGTTCTTTCCAACTACGGCTCGCTCTTCCCCGGCACTGACGCTCCCGAATTCTTCGTCAACGGTGTTTCTCAAAACGGCGGCATCATCCCAGGTGGCGGAAGCCTACACCTCGCGGCCTCGCCCGGAACCATCCACTACACCACAGACGGAGCCGACCCGCGCCTCGAAGGCGGCAGCGTCAATCCAACTGCCAACTCCGCTACTTCCGGTGTGCCCATCAGCCTGACTTCGAGCTCCTTCGTCCGTGCCCGGACACTGAATGGTGGCGTATGGTCGCCCATCACCGAAGCTCAATTCATCCTCGCTCCCATCGCTGACGCATCCAACATCGTCATCTCCGAGATCATGTATAATCCCGCAGGCTCATCCGAAGATAGCGAGTGGGTCGAGCTCATGAACATCTCCGCCGACACCATCGATCTCACCGATCTCAGCTTCACCGGCATCGACTACACTTTCCCGCTGGGCACCACTCTCGCAGCCGGCCAACGAATCGTGGTCGTCAAAAATCAGATTGCCTTCGGAGTCGCCTATCCCACTACAGGCATAAACATTGCCCCGGGCGAATTCGCCTCAACGAGCTTGGACAACACCGGTGAAAAGATTGCCTTGATAGACGCAACTGGCTCCGACGCGCAGCGATTTACCTACAACGACAAATCTCCATGGCCCACCGCTCCTGACGGAGACGGCTATTCGCTTGTCCTCATTGCTCCGGGGACCTCCCCGGATCACACAATCCCGGCCAACTGGCGCTCCAGCACATTGCCTGGTGGAAGCCCTAGCGGCACCGACGCCACCCCATTCACCGGCGATCCAGACCTGGACAACGACGTCGACGGCCTGAGCGCTTTCCTGGAACACGCCCTCGGCTCGGTTAACGGAGACGCCGAAAACAGTCCGGAGTCCTACATGACGGTTAGCTCCGGCTCGTTTGATAACGGAGCAGGAGGAAATGATGAGTATTTAACAATGACCTTCCGTCGCAACCTCGGTGCGGACGACGTTCTGTTCTCAGTCCAAGTCTCCCCAAATCTATCAGCTTGGACCAGTCTTGGCACTCAATACGTTTCTTCCGTTTCCAATAACGACGGCACTGAAAACGTCACCTACCGCAGCACCACGGAGCTCAACAGCGTTCCTCGCGAATTTATTCGTCTGCGAGTGTCTAAACGTCCGTAAATTGCACGGTCCTCTGAAAAATTTCTGATGAAACACGAATCTCCAATTTCGAGATTCAGCAGTTTTACATTCCCTATCCCGCTTCCATCTGAAAATCTCTCCTTATGACAATTTCTTCTATCGAAAACACCTCCGGCATCGATCTAGGCATCCTCGGAACCCATCTTGGATTCATCGACGGCCTCGTTCCTGACGAACACGGCAACCTTCCCCGTAATGCCGACGGAGA
This sequence comes from Verrucomicrobiaceae bacterium TMED86, assembly GCA_002172625.1. Classification (GTDB taxonomy): domain Bacteria; phylum Verrucomicrobiota; class Verrucomicrobiia; order Verrucomicrobiales; family Akkermansiaceae; genus SW10. The sequence continues at coordinate 24,629 of NHEN01000066.1, forward strand.
CCTCGTCGTCTACGCCGGCTCCCGCGACATTTGCGAACTCTCTCCCGTCAAAATCGATGCCATTCAAATCTCTTCCTTTGGTGGCACTAAATCCGATGATGCCGATGAACTTATCACCAGCTTAAAAAGTCTCGGTCTCGAAGCCCAACTCGTCATGATGGTGGGTGGAGTCAACCCGATGAATCCCGACGACGAAGATGGCGCGGTCGAACAACTCCTCGTTCACATGGAGACCGCGAAACGTCACGGTATTACCCAAGTCAACTCAACCTCGGTCGAAACCTGGCTAGAGGGTGAACCGCCGAAAAACGACGAGGAATTCCAGGCCCGCGTCGCACAAAACATCAAGCTTCATCACCGCGTCTATCGCGATGGTGACCTCGCCAATTCCTGTATCAAGAACTGGAATATCGAGTTTCTCCGTCCCGGTGAATTTCAAAATTTCACCTCGCTGGCAAAGCTGAAACCTGTCCTCGACGGGCTCAAGGCAGAAATCGGATCATCCTACTTTAAAGCCCTCATCGACGCCGCCCACTGCGGCGACTCCGGGCTCAGCCTTCGCGAAAATGAGGCCCTTATTGCCGAATATGGTGAACAAGACTTCATTGGACCATTCCACTGCTCTGCTCCCACCACCCGAGGCTGTTTGAGCACCGACGATGGCTGGATTGGCGCCCTCCTCGCAGCCAATGCTCGTACCGGAAAACTTCCCAGCGCCTTCGTCGAACTCTTTATGCACAATGACCCCGCCCTC
>NHEN01000067.1 GCA_002172625.1 Verrucomicrobiaceae bacterium TMED86
CGAGGTCGATGTGGACACCTCATCCGTTCCCAAGCCTGCTGCAAAGTAGCCGCCGAGATCCTCATCGACATTGCGCAGGAACGGGGCGGTGAAAGTGTTGCTGTTCGGTCCCGGCCTCTGGGTAAGCAGACCTCCTCGACCACGGCGATGGCAGCAGGATCAACGGTAGATTACTGACAAGAACAGAAAACGAAGGGTGGAAGACCGATAGGTAGGACGCGCTTCAGAACGGATGAAATAAAAATTGCCGACCCCGCCATGGCAAGGTCGACAATAAGAAAAGTTCAGTAAGAAATTACGCGTCAATCTTGCGGTAAGCGGCCATCAGGGCATCGAGCCCCTCCTGGCCCTTTTTGCTCTGACCGTGCTCCATTCCGATGATCCCGGTGAAGCCCTTCTTGCGAAGATATTTGGTGACCGCGACATAATCAAGTTTGCCTGTGCCCGGCTCTTTACGGCCTGGTGAAGCCCCATATTGAACGTAGCTCACCTGATCCCAAACCTTCTCGGCATTCTCGATGAGCTTGGCTCCATTTCCAATCTGCCCTTCATGGAAGAAGTCAGCGAGGAGCTTGCAGGACTTGCGATCTACGAGCTTACAAAGCAGGTGCCCGTCTTCAAAAGATTCGATAAGAACCGGCTTGCCACCAATGGGGTGGGAAAGAGGCTCCTGAGCAAGGATGATTCCGTGCTCTTCGACGAGGTCGCAACAGAGCCTCATGGAATCGACTGAAGCCTTAATTTGCTCCTCTCGGGTCATGGACTCATCCCGCACACCAGGGAGCATTGTCATGTTGGTTTGCCCGGTGATCTTGGCGACCTCGATGCCACGTTCGAGATCCCGCTTGACCAGTTCCTTCTGTTCATCGGTAGGCTTGTTAAACATGGCTCCTTTACCGTTTGTGATGACGCTGACGCCAAACTCCATCTTCTTGTCTTTCATGAACTCCGCGATTTTCTCGAGGAGATCGTTCTTTTGACGATTGAGCCCGTTATCCTCCCACGCTCGGAAACCGAGATCGTAAGCAAGCTTGAGTTGATCAACATATCCCAACTTCTTACCTTTACCGCTAAAAAGCTGTCCGGGAGAGGGCGCGAATTTGGCTTTGAAAGGCTTTCCTTTTTTGCCGTGATGGTCCGCAAAGGCGGTATTTCCAGCGAGAGCGGCGAGAGAGGACCCTGTGATTTGGGTAAATTTACGTCTGTTCATAAGTTGGTGAAACAGTGAACGATTCCTGACGAATGAAAATTACATAAGTCAGCAAATTTCCAATCCGCTTGCCCCGATGGGAGTTCCTGCTATCGCTGGGAAATGAACATCGCTCAAATTTGTTTCGTCGGCTTAATTTTTGGTGCAGGACTTTCCCAGGCTAATGAATGGCTGGAATTTCGGGGGCCTGGTGGCCAGGGATTTGGAGGGAAGACGGTAAAGAAATGGACTGATAAGGAGATTGCGTGGAAAATTCCGATCGCCCCCAAAGGATGGTCGTCTCCGATCGTCAGCAAGGGAAAGATCATCCTGACAGGGGCGCTTGAAAAAGGCGGCAAAACGCATCTGATGGTTCTGGCGCTCGACGAAAAAACAGGCGCAGATGTTTGGCAGACTTCCCTCTTCACTCCCACTGAAAAGGAAATCTTGGCCCGTCATAGCAAAAACGGATTAGCGAGTGCTACTCCTGTGATCCGGGACGGGGTAATCTATGTGCACTTCGGCCATATGGGAACTGCAGCCGTCAAGCTGGACGATGGGAAAGCAATCTGGAAAGAGCTCTATTCCTACGAGCCCGTCCACGGAGGAGGGAGCTCCCCAATCTTGGTGGGGGATTTAATGGTGTTTAGTGCAGATGGTAAATCTGATCCCGTCCTTGTCGCTCTGAATGCCAAGACAGGAAAGCTCGTCTGGAAAACACCACGGACCTCCAGCGTAAAACGGACGTTTTCTTTCGCAACCCCAACGCTCGTGAAAGATGCCGGGCGTGATCTCATTATCAGCCCGGCCAGCGGGATGGTTGGCGCATACGACCCGAAGAACGGCAAAGAAGTCTGGAAAGTTAGCAACAAAGAAGGATGGTCTCTCGTTTCCAAGCCCGTCGTGATGGATGGCATGGTTTATACCTCAACCGGATTTGCGAAAGCCAATCTCCTGGCTATCAAACTCAATGGGGCCAAAGGCGAAGTCACCGACTCCAACCTAAAGTGGACCGCGAAAAAGGGCATCCCCAACACACCCTCCTTCATTGCAAGCGACGGAGTGCTCTACGTCCTCGACGACACCGGGTCGCTAAGCTGCTTCGATGCCAAATCAGGAGATTCAAAGTGGCGCGAAAAGCTCCCCGGAAATTTCTCTTCCTCACCCATGCTCTCTGACGGCGCCCTCTACTGTGTCACCGAAGACGGGGTCTGTTACGTCGTCGAAGTCTCTCCAAAGGGAGGAAAGATCATTTTCCAGACCGACCTCGAAGAAAAAACCTTCGCTTCTCCGATCGTAGTAAATGGAGCCTTGATTCTTCGCTCCGAAGACCACCTCTACAAAATATCCGGGGAATAAACCCCTTTCCTCTCAACCAGCTTAAAAAGGTCCGCCGCAAAACTGGAATCCCACATAACAAACATAGAAAACTAGCAATGGATGCTTGCTTAACATGCCGTTTTTCGAACAATGCACCAGCCCCCTAGCTAAAGCATCGTCGAATTATGTGGTCATCCAGATTTTGCGGCGGTGTTTTTCTTTATACTTAAGATGGCTTAGCAAGAACAAAGAAATCATCGTCCCTTTTTCTGAAGGACAGCGCAATATAGGCCTTGATCTTGAAAACAGTCAACACCTGTCTCCAATGCGCGCAATTTTACCACTTTTTAGGAATACCCGGAACGGAGTAAAATGATCAAAAAAGGCCGTCCCAAAATCGAATTTCCTCATAGCGACTGGTAATCTGGTTCCCCAAACTCAGTATTGTAGCGCTTAATTGATCTATCTTTCTCAAACAACGCGCCAGCCCCCTCGCAAAAGCCGCACAATTTTACCACTTTTATTAGAAAACGCATTCACCATGAGCTTATTGGAGTTCTCCAAGAGCCAGGCTTACCAAAAAAGAATCGTCGACAAACAAGGAGTAAATTTCTTCCTGGACCGAGAGTATTTCGTCTGGAGTCTCTGATTGAATCAGCTGCCAACCCAGCTGAGCAGGACGGATCTCATAACCATCCTGATACGCCTTCAACAAGTCGGCTAGAAACCCCACTTCACGATCAGTCGCCTGACCTTGAAGAAGTAGAATCAACGCCTGTGTCGGTAAAGATTGTCGTGTTTCCCCATCTCTTTCCTCCAATTCAATATTTAGTGCCTCAATCCTCTCTGGAGTCAGCCCTTCACCGGATTTCACAAGCTCCATCACCTGCCCAAGCCGCCCCTTGACCCTCTCGGATAAATCCTGCCGACCGGTTGACGAAAGGGTCTCTGTCCCTGAAAAGGCTCTCTGGTCAGACTCCTTTTCTTGCTCCAGAGAAAGGCGAAGCAAATCACGAAAAGCCCGCACCGCCGATGGTCCACTCTCCAGTAGAGCTGGAATGGCCAGACAGGCCAGTAACCGGGACTGGTGAAACATCTGCTCCAATCCGGAAATCTTCATTCGGGCAAGCATGCCATGTTGTTCCTTCAATTGATAATAATCCATCGCGCGGCGCAAAGTCACTTCCAGTTCAGCCAGATCCCAGGGCTTGGTGACATAACGATAAATTCCACCCTTGTTCACCGCATCAATGGCCGCATCAAGGTCGCTGTATGCCGTCGAGAGAATGTTCACGACATCCGGATTATCCTCGGCAATCTGCGACAGGAGTTCACTTCCCGACATGCCCGGCATCCGTTGGTCGGAAACAACTACTCCGATTTCGTCGCGAAATTCTTCAAATAACTTCAAGCCCTCTTCAGCATCCGATGCCAGATAGATCTTGAAAATCCGACCAAAGATCTGGGAAAAATACTTCTGAGACTGCTCCTCATCATCGATGAAAAGAATTGCATGTTTCGAATAATTGGAATCGATACTCATGGAGAGACAATGGCTTTATGGATTAGAAGAGAGAACGGTGGGAAAAGATAGCTGAAATTCCGTGAATTGTCCTTCTTCCGAATCAACGGCCACTTCGATCTGATGCCTTTCGATGATTTGGTAGACTATACTCAATCCCAAACCCATTCCTTTTCCGACGTCTTTACTGGTGAAGAATGGGTCGAAAATCTTACCGCGATTCTCAGGAGAAATCCCACAACCATCGTCCTTGAACGTCACGATAATCTGCTTCTCACGGTCCATTCCCAAAGTGGTATGGGCGTGGATGGTGATCCTTCCCCGATACTGGGAGTCTCCCGATTTCTTTTCTTCGATGGCATCAATGGAATTTTGAAACAGATTCGAAAAGACCTGCACTAACTGGCCGCGATCACCACGGACAAGCAAAGACGGATCAACCTCAATTTCAACCCCTCCCAATTTTTTCAATTGGTCTCCAAAAAAGCGATGCGCCGCCTCAATGACATCAAAGATCCCCACTGAGCCCAGTGGTTGCGGCCCCGTCATGGTAAACGAACGTAAATCAGAAATGATCTGCTCCGTACGCTTCACACCCTCCTGCGCGTCTCTGAGAGCATCCTCGAAAAATCCAGCCGTCTCCCCCTTCAACTCCCGGCCGTGAACTCCCAACATGTGATGGGCTGCTTGCACATAATTCAACGGATTGTTGATCTCGTGAATAATCCCCGCACTCATACGGCCCAGAGCGGAGAGTTTCTCCTGGCGCAACATTTGCACCTCGTTCTCCTTCAACTGCTCCATCGCTCTCGCGAGCTCGACGTTCTTCTCCCTGAGTTGTCGTTGAAAAGCGATCATCCCGATCTGATTCTTTACCCGCAAACTCAACTCACCGAGAGCGAAGGGTTTGGAAATAAAATCACTGGCTCCTGCTTTGAGACATTCCAATTTGATTTTTTCATCCGCCCGGGCGGTCAACATTATCACGGGAATATGCGAGAGTCTGGAATCATTTCGAATCTCCCGACAGACCTCCATGCCATTTTTATCGGGCATCATGTAGTCGAGAAGCACCAGATCCGGTTCGAACTGCCTCACAAAGGAAATCGCTTCCACGCCGTCGCTCGCTTCAATCACTTCGTAATTCCTGGCGAGTTCTGACGAAAGGAATCCACGCAAGTCCTCTTCGTCATCTGCTACCAGGATCGTATACTTCTTCTCGTCATCCGGAGCAAGTAGCTCCAAAACTGACGAGGGACCCAGCTCAGGAAGAGTCAGCATCGCCTGCTTGTGCATTTCTGCCAGCGGATCCACCGGGACTTCTTCATTATTGCCAAGTAGAATCGATTCTTCAGCAGGAATAGACACATAAAAGCTCGACCCCTCTTCCTCCACACTCTCCACCCGGACCTCACCTTCCATAAGATCGACCAAACTTTTCACAAGCGACAAACCGATTCCCGATCCCCGAAATTTGCGATTTGAAGAAGTGTCCGCCTGCCAGAATCTTGAGAATATTTGCTCCTGCTTTTCCTCACTCATTCCGATCCCATTGTCCTCAACCGTGAAATTCAACACCCCTTCCTCATACTTCGCGCTTACCGAAATAGAGCCTCCAAAGCTGGTAAACTTCACCGAATTGATCAGAAGATTCAGTAGGATTTTTTCTAACTTATCCTGGTCGAGGGCAAGAACGGGCAAGTCAGTTTTCGCCTCGAAATCCAGCCTCAAATCCTTGCGATCGGTCAGGTGGGACATTCCGTTGATGATGCCGCGCAAGAACACCTCCGCGTCAACCGCTTCCCGGTTCACTTTATCATCACCCTGGTCAAATCGAACGAGATCAAGAAGGTTGTCGATGAGACCCAGCAGGCGCAAACCATTGGCATGGAGAACTTCAAACCGTGATTGGAGGTCTGTCACCTTACGATCCCGAAGAGTTTCAGTGGTCCCCAGCATGATGGTCAGAGGAGTTCGTAACTCGTGACTGACATTTGCAAAAAAGCGTGTTTTGGCTTCGTCCAATTCCTGCAAGCGAAGCTGGTTATCTGCAAGTTCCAGATTTCTGTCCTCGATCTCCTTCTGCAAAAAGAACTCACTTCTCCGGGTCCTGTCGTAAAGAAAGGCACCTACAACCACCAGAACGGCATTACTCCCAATGAAGAAGAAGTTATTCACGAGAGTGCCAAGATCAGGCGTGACCCTAGAGCCCAAACTCGCGCCAATATAAGCGATGATGAGATAGACACTCATTTCGAACCCCATCTTCACCGTCCATCGCAAAAGGATGGCCAAAGCGACAAGGACTAAATTCAATCCAGCATAGTAGGAAGAGTTTCCGCCATCGGTAATCAAGATCATTAGAGAGATCGAGATGATGACGGTTAGCGGCAGGTAGCTCGGGAAAAACGACGAAACTTCGTCCACAGTATGACGAGTTGCCCACCAGTAAATCAAAAGGGAAATGGTTATCCCAACAAGCCGGATGATTTGAATCTTCCAAAAGAATTCGGGGTAAACGAAGTAGTCAAGAATCAAGCCTGCTGCTGTGATAACTGCGGCAATCAAGGCAGTAGTAGGAATATTACGATGGCGAATCTGCCGCTCGTGAGCCTCGAATTCTTCTACTCCTTGAATCATGCCGGCCCTCTCGTCAGCTTAAGGAAATAATTTACTCCAGTGGCATCCACGTCAATTTGTCTGGAGAAATTTGCGCATCGTTCCGGAATCAAATCCTCCATCTCCTCCCGGGAACGGTAAATTAAATCCCATGCCATGACATACTCCATCCAGTCACTGACAGGATTGGTATCGGCAACATTAGTAACGAGAACTTCTCCGCCCGGTGTGACCAAAGTGGAAAAAAGCTCTACCATTTTTTTGCAAACCTTTTGCGAAAAGTAGTCAAAGAGCCCCGCGCAATAGACCAGATCATATTCCGCTTTTTGGAAGTCGCCCCGACTGGCCATCTTGAGCACCTGATGAACTGATTTTTTTTCAAAGATAATGTTCGCGCTGCGACCATAGCGGGCCCGGGCTTCCTCGAGTCGGGCCTTGGTGTACTTAATGGTTTCGTCATTAAAATCCAACAACACAAAATCAATAACATCTGAAACTTCCTCTGATTTCAGCACTCGAAGCACTTCTTCTGCCGGGCCACATCCTAGGTTCATCACTCTCAGGCGTTCCCCACTACGGGCCTTCCTCTCCGCCGCCTCGGCAATTGTTGTGACGAGATACTTGATTCGATTACGGTGTGCCTCAGCAGGAGGGGCCTGAAGGAGCATATGGTTAAAGAGCTTGGCAAAGATCGAGGCTCCATCGAATTCATTCCTGAGAATCATGTTCACCATTTCATAATCGCCGGCATAGCCCAAGGGCTTCTTGAACGTGCGATACAGAAATGGGGAGCAGATGAATTGAAACGGCGCTTTGATGAAAAAGACAAAGCTTGACAAAATATGCACAGCTCAGTGATTTTCATGAATGC